>JAPPMR010000271.1 GCA_028818995.1 Candidatus Poribacteria bacterium
TATCCAATTGAAATTGAAGCAACCGAGGCATACCACCTTGCATTAACCCAATCGCTTGTCGGCGTGCTTCTGCCTCTACACAACCACCACCGAGCGTGCCGATATTACGCAAATCCGGTAGGATCAACAACTTTGCCCCCGGCTTTTGCGGTGTTGAACCTTTGGTCTCAACAACAGTGCAATAAGCACCGACTTGATCCAATTCAATCAATTCTGGGATTTTTTGATATATTTCTCTCATTTTAGAGAAGAATCCGAAAATACAGTAACATTACTGGTAGGCGCGTTTTGTAAACGCGCCGTTTATCGTGTCTTAGGTCTGGTCTCGGCGCGTTTTGAAAACGCGCCTACCCTTGTGGCGAATTTTGCACGTAAAGTGTCTAAAATTGACACCTGCTGAATACATAAAGGCATTCATAGCGTTGATTTGGGGTTCGTTTTGCTCTACCCGACCTACAAGACTTATAGTAAAATCCGAAAATATCTTCACACTCCCCGGTAGATGCGGTTTCCTAACCGCATCTATGAGACTGAATAACACCGGTTCGGTTAGGAAACCGAACCTACCGTGGTGTGTAAATAATTTTGGTTTTTACTATAAAACTTGAGTTCAACTAAAGTTCTGCGATGCCGCACTCTGTGCAACCAATTGCGTAAACTGTTCGCGTTGTGGATTTGTCAATTCAAATGGAATAATCTGCTCTATGCCATCACTACCAATTTTTGATGGAACGTTAAGGAAAACTGATGTTGTATCTGTTGAAATTCGTGTGCCAACACTCATAACCCGCTTCTTATCAAGACTGATTGCCGATAGCACCTGAAGAATATGACTTGCTAAAGTCCATTCACTCGCTGAAGTATATGGACAACGTTCAGCAACGGCTTCCGATAAACTTTCAATGTCTGATTCATCCATCAATTGTGTAAGCGGGATACCATTCACCCTGCAATACTGCGGCAACGGATACGTCACTTCATCGTTTCCGATTGCCAATGCGGATACATCCTTGACTGACAATCCAAGCCGAGTTGCTATTTCTGATTTTAGATGTGCCGTGGAAACACCATTTGCAATGCCGATTACGTTGTTTGCACCGTGGATCTGATGTATCCATGCCGATATATAGTTAGCAAAAGGCATAGCGACCAAAATTTTGGCATTTTGCGTCCGCTCCAGCACCTTCGGCACAACCTGACGCGCTATGGAAAGATTCGTTGTTTTCAATGCTTGTGCCGAGTGAAAACCAAAAGGGACGGATGCAGGTAGCAAAACAACTACGTCAGAATCGGATAATTCTTCACCGGAATCTGTAAATGAAACAGCAGTATCACTGGCACTCATAGCAGTTGCAAGCGTAAGATCTTCCACACCATCGGCTACTGGACGCGAATTTCTTGAACTACGATTCCCATGTTTGCCGCTGGATTGAGTACTAATAAAAACAACTTCTTGTGCTAATTCCGAATGACAGATACCCCACGCAACTGAAAGTGCCAACTGACCAGATCCTAATAATGCGATTTTCATACAGTTAATTCCTATAAAAGAGTTTCAACGATTTCTTGAAATCGTGATTCAAGGTTTTCACGCTCAACGTTCATCTCAGAGTCGGCTTTCAGTTTAGTCTGCAGCAATTCATCGTAGCGTTCAACGTATTCCATCAAGGTTTCCACCTCTTTTTCATAACAGATAGCCGAAGTTAATACCTTTTCCTTTACGACAACCGGAAGCTCCTCAGATGTAATTTGTGTTAATTCCCAACGCCACACTTTTTCAGAAATATACGCAACGAATTGATCTAAAACTTCCCCTTCATAACTATTGTTTTCGAGTTCTTTGACCTCTTGAATTAGTCCTAATACCTGATTAAAAAGGGAGTCCGACAAAATATTGCGTAATTCCATCAAAATACGGCCCGTCGTTGAAATCGGCAACTTATTTTGAAGCAGGAACATTCGGAGATTCGGATAATCCTCCAACGTCTTGATTTCGGTGAGCCACGTTTCACCTATTGAAGGAAGCTCACTTAAATCAAAACTCAATACCTGTTGTTTCCGAATTTGTTCAAGTTCAGCGGCACTTCTATTAAGTCCGGCATTCGCGAGCGTACTTATAACCTCTGATTCTCCATAAGGTTTCAAAAAGGCAATCATATCGGTGACTTTTGCCTGTTCTGCTTGAATTGCCTCGGAAGTAGCGTTGCCGTTGTTACGGGCTTGAGCAGCGCTCCGTTTTTTGCCTTTCCGTGTCGGGGTTGTGAGACGCGTAGCCCGTTTGGCTAACGTTTCATCGTACCGAACTAATTCTTGACGGAGTAGAGAAAGTGTAACATCTCCGTGAATAGCAAGATTTTCAGATGTTGTAATGTCACGCAGATTATGTCCCGTTTTCGCAACAAGTGCGCGATTGAGATTGCGTTCCAAAACCTTCCGATCTTTCTCGTTTTCTACAACAAGTTGGCTTCCCAACGTAAGATTCATTAACCTCTTCGTCTGATCCGGCACACTAAGGTTGATGTCACAGGTAGGTTTGAAATCTCCCAAAAGTTTCTCACGATATTTTCCATTAAGTACCAAAATCCACAATGTATTATAATACGTTTGGAGTTTCTCAGTCTCTCGCGGTGCCTTCTCAATCCATCGCTTTATGGTTGGAAAATGATTTTTCACATGCGTTAGGAGTTCTTCAAACTCCGTGTCTGTAACCTCAAATCCTGGGAATTTTGATTGCGTTTGTCGGTTCGTCCGGTTGTTCCGCTGAGCAGTTGCAGGCTTCGTCACTAACAGAATATTTTGAAACGGTTGGATAACCTTTTCAAAATCCTGATTATGTTGACTTGCAAAATTAGCAATTTCAAGTAGCGTGAGCCAGACGTTCCGCATTCTCTCAATTTGCATTGGATCCAAAGTAGAACGAAGACCGATGCGTGTCATTTTTTCACGTACAGTACCAGATGTCCATTCAGGCAGATAGATTTCGTCTAACGGAACGTCACCCTCAAAAATTTTTGCTTCAACCGGGGCGACAAGTCCGGTTGCAATGAAATCTGTTTCAAACACGAGGTCGTGGAAAAGTGCCGCTGCTCTATCACATATTTGACTCGTCAATGTGTAACTTGATTGAATCATGTGGTTGAGCGTAAACTGTTGATTCTCTTGTAGTTGCCAAAATTCAATCATTGGATCAATACTTTCGCTAAATATCTCTGTCGTTGTCTTTGTTGCTTCCTCCTCAAAATGTTCACCAAGGTAGTCTGCATAGAAATTAGAAAACGCACCAATCGTATTACGCAGTTCACGAATAACGAGGTCATCCCATACTTTATCATGAATCCGTTGCCCACGATTGAGCATCAAAGCCCTAAGCCGGCTCTCAACGCCTTGGTGAAATTGCGTCATCAATTGATACGCATGCTGACTGGCTTTGACCATATAGTCTTCAATCTTTGAAGTGCTTTCAGTTATAGTTTCCTCAATTTTTTTAGGTGGCGCGTCGAATGTAATTGGAACAAGTCTTAACGTTTTAGGTTCAAGCGGATCGTAAACAGCTGCTGTGGATAATATCCGGACAGATGATTCGGTTTCTGAAGCATCGTCCTCTAAAAAGCGTTCATGAAGTGTTAAACTATATCCCAAGTCAACGAAATCAGGATACTTTTTAATATGAGTACGTAGCACTACCAAAACCGTGTCAAAACCTTCTTTCTCCACCTCTGTAAGCACAACATCTTCGTTGAGATGTACTCTGTGGATATGGGTCTGTTCAGGGATAACAACTTTAGCGGAAGAGCGTTCGGTATCTCCTGTCTTCGCAAGAACAAAACCGCCTGTTTTAATAGTACTCGGTATTGCCAAACGCGACTGTAAAACTTCTTCCGTCAGTTCAGAAAGTGTAAGAGATTTTCCTAAGTGTTGGACTGTAATGTTAGCAAGAACACCGTCAGCAAAATCGATGATTTGCCGTGCGTTGCGTTCTAACTCTTGCACACTTTTGTGAACGCGATCATAATCGTCAAGTGCTGAAGCTTGCACCTTTGCTTCATCAACCCAGGATACCCAAGCTCCCGGACGCTGCTTCATCTTTAAAGTGAGTTCTCCATCTTCGGAGTCAAAACCGGGAAGAATCTGGCTCTCAGATGTAACCTTTGGTGTCCAAACAATCAAATGTTTATTGTTCTTGCTACCGAGACCGATTCCAAAAGTGTCTCCCCAACTCATCCGTCCCTCAACACTGGCTTTGATTTTTTCAGTTAGTATAAAAAGTAAATCAGAGTGAAAATTAAGAGATATATCATGCATGTGTCAATTAGTATCTGTTCTCCTTT
This sequence comes from Candidatus Poribacteria bacterium, assembly GCA_028818995.1. The sequence goes on from JAPPMR010000271.1 coordinate 4,329, forward strand.
TATTTTTTAGTTAGGACTCCCAAGAACCAATGTCAGTGTTTAATTCTTGCTTAATCTCAAGTCCCCATACGTCCCAACCTTGAACTTCCTTGCGTGCGAAAAGCTCCAGTTTGCTCTGTTCAGGAAACATCTCCTCAATACGGCGGCGAACTTCATCCGGTTTTTCTGAATGTTTCGTCCGCTTCGATTGCACAAACTGCCTTATATTTCGCATACCTCTCGGTTGTGGAATTGTACCGCGTTTAAAAACAAGACACAATTCGCATTGACTCATTGTATAAAATCCTGGGTTCACGCGGCATTTATCCCATACAAATGCCACTGTCGCCCAGTTAAATCCCCAAGCTTTTCCTAATAAGATCGCTTGGTCAAGATGTGGCGATGAACTCCACATAAACAACAAGCAATCTTTAGAAGAGATAGCCGCAATATTCCATTCTGCCATTTCTGATATAGAAATGGTCGGATAATGTCTAATTGCTCCACCACTATCTTTGCCTCCAGAACCTGTATGCTGGAGTTGACCTTTGTAATCCCAGGGCGGGTCCGCGTAGAGTATTTGATATTGTTTATTCGGAAACGGGGGGTGTGAAATCATAGTCCGTTTACAGACAGTGCCTTCCTTCCTTTCTAAAAACAGCGGCACCAACTGTATTACAAGCGCGCTAAATACTTTGATCCTGTAGGAGCGATCTCCGAATCGCGACCCTGTAGGAGCGATCTCCAAATCGCGACCTATAATTACCGCGCATCAACGCTAAGTCCTTCCTGAGCAATGTCATTGTTTGCAACTAACATATCACGGTTAAAGATGAAATCACTACGAGCACTTCCCAGTTTTTCACCTTCTTCCTGACGTTCACGGAAATATTGTGGCAGCGTTAACCCTGTCATACGAATAGCATCTTCAGGACACGCTTCAACACAATAACCGCAGAATATACAACGCAGCATGTTTATCTCAAAAACATCCGGATATTTTTCGCGTTGGTAGCCTTCTTTCGTCGTCCAACCTTCCGGTGCTGGTGCCGCTTGAATCGTGATACAATCTGCGGGACAAGCGGTTGCGCATAAGAAACATGCTACACACTTAATTTCATCTTTGTCAGTTGTCGTTAGTTTGTGAACCCCTCGGTACCGATCATTTCGTTCATTGACGCTTCGCGGATCTTCAGGGTACTGAACTGTTAACTTCTTCTTAGGGATGTGTTTTAACGTTGTAAACATCCCCTTAATTAATGCAGGGATATAAAGTCTATCCCAAAATGACATCTCTTCGTTAACTTTCATAGGCGGAATTCCTCTCTGATTATAACTTTCACAAAATTGATTCTTTCCAAAATTGTTGTATACAAACGTAAGTTTTTGCTGGCATTGTATCACTTACCAGACAATTATTCAAGTCCAAACTCAGGGTTATTTAGTTTTAAGAATTTTCAGTTAATGAGTATTACTGTT
>JAPPMR010000044.1 GCA_028818995.1 Candidatus Poribacteria bacterium
TTCTACGCCATCGTGTCCTAACCAATTTCCATGCTGAAGCTGAAGGCATTGACTCCGACACCGTCATCCAACGTTTGCTTGACACGGTTAAAGAACCGGCTGCGCAGTTGTAGAATCCTCTGAGTCCACCACCTGATAACCTGGCACCTCAGATCAAGGCTTTTGGGAAAGGAGGACACCATACAGACCGTTTCTGTTATTATTCCAGCCCTTAATGAAGAGGATGCCATCGCCAAAGTCATCGCCGATATTCCAAGAACCGTGCGGACGCTTGATGAGCAGCACGAAGCCACGGTACAGGAAATTATCGTCGTTGACAACGGCTGTACCGACAATACCGCTGCAATCGCACAACAGCGTGGTGCAAGGATTGTGGTTGAACCTCGGCGGGGATATGGATATGCCTGTCTCGCCGGGATTGCTGCGCTTGCGACAGCAGCACCTGATATCGTGGTTTTCCTTGATGGCGACTATAGCGACTATCCTGCTGATATGCCCCACCTCTTGTCCCCTATACTTGAGGGTGAAGCCTCTCTCGTCATCGGCGCGAGAAGTGCCGGTGGTGCACGGGAAGCGTTGTTACCGCAAGCGCGCTTCGGCAATTGGCTTGCCTGTTTCTTGATACGGCGTTTCTTTGGCGTTCGCTATACGGATTTGGGTCCCTTTCGAGCGATCCGATACGCTGAATTGCTGGGTCTGAACATGCAGGATAAAACCTTCGGGTGGACGGTTGAGATGCAACTCAAAGCCGCGAAACAGGGAATCCCCGCGTGTGAAGTCCCTATCCGTTATCGAAAACGGATCGGCACGTCTAAAATTACTGGCACATTCACCGGCACCCTCAAGGCAGGCTACAAGATACTCACCACCCTTTTTTATCACCGTTTCTTGACGTAGGATTTACGCACGCGAATAGACCCCTGGCGATTTAATTCGGTAACGCGTGATGTTAATTGTCTGAACCGAGATTTTCAGGATTATAGGATTGACAGGATTACAGACACCTCTGGATTGAACATTATCCGTCATAGAATTACCCCAATATTTTATTAAACTTCTTCCAATCCCATCTCCCTCAAAAGAAATAGGTGCAATTTCCTAACCGAACCATAGGTGTCAATTTAAAAAAAATAACCGCCTAGGGACCCAAGACCGGTAGGTTCGGTTTCCTAACCGAACCGGATTTTACACAAAAACCTTGAAGATTCTAAAACCTCCTTGAATCCCGTAGGGATGGTATCTCTGTAGAAAAATACCACCTCACAGAACTAAGCCCCGTAGGGGCGGCATCTGTAGAGATCTGCACGAAAAATTAAGGAAAAAATCCCTTACAAGGCTAAAGAAAGAGGAAATCCATGCTGCTATAAATATGCCATTCCTACGGGACTAAAGACACCAGACCTATCTCACGGTTTTCACGGGACCCGTGAGGTGTTTCGGCTCAAAGACTTTTCAAAGGTGAAAAGCACGCCTCTTTTTTCAATTGACACCTATAGTAACCGGTGGGAACCCTTCTATCTTATCAGCGGACAAGCGCGCGGTAAATGCCCAGGAAGTATCCGCTATCCCTCAAAATTTGTTGGATAGTGACTGGTTTCGGACAAAAATTGGGCTGAAATAAAAAAAATGTAGTATTTTATTTTTATTTTTGCTATACTGTATTTTGGCATCCGTAAAATCCATTTATGGGTGGTTGGGCGAGAATAGCAGTCTCCCCAACCGCGGCACTGCCAAGTCTGGGTTGCCAGTGCGTGTTTAAGTATATCATACATCTGAATTGATTTGTCTGATATTTTAAGCAGCGTCGTAACTTTACTTGATTTTTTTCGGAAAATCTTGTATGATTACGAATGGACGTTGGAGACGGATTGCCGGGGTAGTTCCTACTACCTCCCGTCTCCACCCAACTGGCAATTGGGTATGCGTCTGAGAATACAACGTCCAAATACCACTATTTTTTGACTTACTGATGGTCGGACATCTGCGCTTTGCAGTCGCGTTCTGCGCGTTTGCTTTGTTGGCGGTACCCTGGACATCAGCACCTGAAAGATTTTATTATTTATGCCACCTATCACCCATTTGATTCCGCTAATGTCATGAAAGAAGCGGACTTGGGACGGAATGAGATTCTGGTATGGCTGCATCTCTCTGATAGGGGTCGAAGGAGTGCGTATGAATGAGGCACATGCAAGAGTTCGTATCAATTCAATGATTGAATCTGCCGGGTTCAAAACACATAATTACATTGATTCCGACCCATCAGTTGGCTATGAACATGATGTTCGTAATCTTATGATGCGTGAACGACTAAACAGGGCAGGCAAAGTTCCGGACTATCATTTCTATGAACCAAATTCTGCTACACCTATGGCGTTTTTAGAAGCAAAGCGGTTTCAAGGTGTTAAATTGGATGATGCCCTTAAGCAGGCGATGGAATATGCAACGATTGCTTGTGACAGTAACACGCCACCTATGATAGTCTTTGCCTCAGATGGCATACAAGTCCGTTCACAACATGCCGATGGCAGCGAGTTAACGTTGAATAACTACCCTATAGACTATATCCCTTCGCCTGTGCTTATGCGCGAGTTAGTCGCTACTCCCACAGCTACACAAGGGCAAGCGATTAACAGTGTCAAAAGTATCATAAAATTGTTTGAAAAGGTATCAGGGCTAATGCGATCTGATGGTATAGATGCGGGGATGAATAGGCTTAGGGAATTCTGTGCCTTGCTTTTTATCAAGATTATGAGTGAAAGAGGCAATCCATCTGCGCGTGAAAAATGGAATCGCCTTTCGTCTGTCACCGGACAGAATTTGATAAGTGGATACAGAGACATTCACCAAGACTACCGCGATACCTATGGCGGTATCTTTTTGACTTCTCAACTCAACAATCCTGTCATTCTTGAGCAGATCATATCCACTCTTACACCGATTAACTTCACAAATTCCGCGATAGACATAAAAGGAGAAGCCTTTGAGTATTTCCTTGCCGAATACAATGCGGGAGAGAAAAGCGAACTTGGTCAACATTTTACACCGCGCCATATCACAACAATGATGGCGACCTTATTATCACCGCAAACCGGTGAAAAAATCCTCGATCCCTTTTGTGGCACTGGTGGGATGCTCATTTCCGTATACTCACATATAAGAATGGGGCTCAACACTGAAAACACAGATTTTAGTGACAAGCTACACGAATTGCAGGGCGAAACGCTCTATGGAAATGACATTAGTGGCGGGGCATCCAGTCTTGCCAAGATGAATATGATAATCTTAGGAGACGGACAAAGCAATATACAACGTACAGATAGTTTTGATAATTTAGAGCGTCACGTATACGACAAGGTTATCACAAATATCCCATTCAACCTCAAAGGCACAATTAACGTTCAACAAGTCCTTCCATTTGTAAAGGCAAGTGGAATGTCTCTCTCTGACTACAATAGTATGTGTGTTGTGAAATGCATTGAATCACTAAAGCCAGGTGGCTCGGCTGCTATCGTTCTGCCCCTCACCTTCTGTCATTCACCTGAATACAGACAAATCAGGGATTACATTGCAAGGAAAAGTAAAATAAGGGCGTGCATTCGGTTACCTGAAAAGACTTTTATTTCTTATACTGCTGCACAGACCGCAATTCTGATTGTTGACGATGCCCATAGACGACAAACGAGTGATTTCAGCTATATCCATCTGAAATCTGACGGTATGTCGCAAGATAAAAAGCGAGAACCTGTCCCTGAAAATGATATGCGCGACTTGTTGGAATACATATCAGAAAATCGGATACATGAAACACCAGGCGCAGTTCAGATGCGATATAGTAATGCCGGGAGTTTCTTGGAATTTCAACAATTGTTTGGTACAAATGAAAATGTTTGGAAATTAGAGGAACTTCTAATTCTAAAAGATGCCAAACATGGTCTTGAATCTGATAAATTGTATGCTGAACCTGGACTTGACAGCCAATCTAACCTTGTCCGTGTCAAAGGAAATCTGCGTTTGGGGAGGAATATCAAAGCAGAGAAAGTTATCGCTGAAGAAGGTGACTTGATTATCGGCACCCTGCACACAAATAACGGGAACGGTTTGTTTGCTGTAGCGGATCGCGAGTATATCTGCACTTCGCAGATTGTAGCCACAATCCGCGCGGAAGTAGTACCTCCTGAATATCTTATACAAGCACTCCGTACGGAGTTTCCCAGACAACTTATTCCTACAGACTTGGTAGGACGTGAAAACTTTACCACTAAGCAGATTCTAAATGTGCTTATACCGAAACCTGATACAAAGGAATTAGCAGAGATGTATAGTGTGCAAAAGAGTATAGAAAAATTAAAATCACGGTTGGACGAAAACAAGCAAAAAATTGGTGAACTTTTGGACAAAATCTCGTAATTCCCAAGTCCAAAACTGTCAATTGTGTATATAAAAAGAGAAGTCCGCGTCTGGCAGATACGAGCGAAGGTGTTCAGGAACTGAAAGTGAAACCCAACATCCCAAAATCCGCGAAATCTGATAAATCCGAGGCTCAGACAAGCCACTCCGAACATTACCCCACTAAATTCTGAAACCGTTGATTGTATAGCAACTCACAATTCCCATTCGCTTTCCTAACATTTAAACTTGAAATCTTCTTAACTTAATGCTATACTCATTTTAAGGTTTCACCGAAGGCGCGGTAAAACCAGAATCACTGTAACACTGATGAGAAATTGGCGGGCATAATAGAACACAGTTCATGAAAATACCAAACGCTGAACGTGCCGTTGTGGACATTCGCAAGCTGCGAGAGTATTGTCTCAACCCACAGCATCACAGAGGAAAACATAAAGCCCACCTATTTACTTCCTTACTCGGTATGCACACTGATGATGCAGAAGGGTTACGCAATGCTTTATTAGAGGCAGTTAAAAAACAAGACGCACAATTAGGAGAAAAAGACGCGTATGGACAGCGTTATACGCTTGATTTCACACTGAATTGGCGGGATAAACAAGCGACAATTCGCAGTGCTTGGATTATTGAAACTGATTCTGACATCCCAAAATTGACAACCGCGTTTCCGTTGACAAATCAGGATAAACTATGAAAGACAAATTTTCCGATAACACCTCAAACATAGATAGTTCGCCTGAACGCAATCAAAAGCCTACAGAAAAAGGCAACATCAAACTTTTGGATGTCGTCACGCTCACACAGGATGTCCCTGAGCATAATCTCAAGCGTGGAGAAGTCGGCACGGTTGTTGAAATCCTTTCAAACGGCGAAGCGTATGAGGTTGAATTCAGCGATGATAACGGGCAAATGTACAAGTGCCTTAGTTTCCTCGCCTCTCAACTCAAAGTGATACATCAAGCACCGATAAAAGCAGATGTCAAACGTCAAGCAAACGATTCCATAGAAGGATATCGCTACCAGATCTTGCACAGTGTGAATGCTTGGCTGGACCTTGCCGAGAACGATATTCTCTACCTTGAAATTGCGGAAGATTTTGATATAGAGTCAGATGGAACGTTTACAACAACACAAGTCAAACACACGCAAAACCCTATAACACTCAGGTCTCAGCAGGTAATTGACGGGATCAACAACTATTGGGAACTACGGACTAACAATCCAGATCGGCGTGTGAAATTCCGCCTCCTCACAAAATCCAAGATAACTAAAGAACAAGGTAATTCACTTGAAACGGATAAACCGGGTCTTGAAGTATGGAGCCGTT
>JAPPMR010000390.1 GCA_028818995.1 Candidatus Poribacteria bacterium
TACCTGCTTTTCTGCTTTTTCACACTAAAATTTTAAAATTGTCCAAACTATAGTACTTCCTTATTAGTAGGAGATAAATTAGTGGGCTATTATGCGATAGGTATTGGCGGGACAGGGGCAAAATGCCTTGAATCTTTGATACATCTCGCCGCTGCAGGAATGATGCCAGAGAAAAAAGAAGAACTTTACGTGCTTTTTGTAGATCCTGATAAAGCAAACGGTTGCCTCGAACGTGCTGTGAAGACTTTGGAGTGCTATAAGATATTTTCCAATAATCCGCAGCTTGCACAACCATATTTACTACAGACCAAGATAGATTCTGAGATTACTCCCATTTTTTCTCCGTTTGATAACGGTGATGATGACAAGCCTCGTTTAGAAGAATTTTTCGGTCATGCGGGTCTTAGATTAGCAAATGATGGGGCAGCGGATCTCTTTGAAGTGCTCTATAGCGAAAAAGAGAGAACTACCCAACTACACGAAGGCTTTCGGGGTCATCCCTCTATTGGTGCAGCAGTCATGGCACAGACAGTATTGGGAGGCACTGGACCGTGGAAAACATTTCAGGCGAAAGTTGCAAAAGATCCAGACGCGAAGATTTTCTTGGCAGGATCCATTTTTGGTGGCACTGGGGCATCTGGGTTCCCTACCATAGCAAAACTGATTAAGAGTGGATTGCAAGCAAATCCTATAGAGGTCCAGATAGGCGGCGCGCTGATCCTCCCCTATTTTACCTTCATTGATAATAGCGGTGCTCAACTCAAAGCGAAGGCAGAGCATTTTCTAATGAATACCCAAGCAGCCCTTGAGTATTATCAACGCTGGAATAAGGATCTTGTCTACAATGCGATTTATCTCATCGGTGATGATTCTCAAGTTCAGCTTCAAAACTTCTCCCTTGGCGGAAAGGCGCAGCAGAATGCCCAGCATTTTATTGAACTCTACGCGGCCTTAGCTGCAATTCACTTTTTTGGCAAGGGCGGCGCGGGAGATGGAGGTCCTCAGTATTTCAGATTAGATCGAGCTAATAAACCCTTTAATTGGGTAGACCTGCCCGACGGTAACGGGGGTGTGAAGATACAATCAAGACTTCGCAGCTTATATCACTTCTCTGTTGCCTATTTGCAAGTTTATAAACCGATGCTTGACGATATTGCTAAAGGACAGGTTAGCGGGTATGAGGCACCCTGGCACATCGATTTCTTTGAACGGAATCAACCGAATAGAATTTCACTTAACGATATTAAGACACAAGGATCTCTGAATGAGATCAAAAACTATTGTGAAGATTTCCTTGTGTGGCTTGCTAATGTTCAACACTCTAAAGACGATGATGGAAAATTTGCTCCTATTGTTGATTTCAACCTTACAAACGTTATTAATCGTATTTCATCTGACAATGCTATGCAACGTTTAGAGGCTAAGGGTTTGAGCAGCGTTTGGCGAAATATGTGCAGTGCTAAAAGAAAAGGTGAAGGCACTGATATTGGAAAGTTTCTGAGTGCTTTATACCAAAACTGTGAAAAGATTTAACAGACTTCTGAACTTATCCTATGAGTAATAATGCGTATATGCAAAAATAGATTGGAGATTGTTAAATGGTATTTCCACTCCTACCACCTTTAAAGGACGATGGGGACGGATTAGCAGTCCTACCGAGAAAAGGAGCTTGGGAACAGGTCCCAGGTGTTCCCCTTAGTAACATTGCTGATAACCTCGCAGTTACAAAGATTGATGCCAAATTTATTGACATTGATAGCATCCCGAGTATGTGGGCACGTCCGCTGCTGTTTGAAATAGCACTTTACGATGATGATCATCCGATGCATGACTGCGTTGTCGGTGAATGGCGTGGGCTTTTGGCGATGTTAGCACTCAAGGAGCGCCGGAAGTTTCGACTGGAGACCAAGTTAATAACGATCCCTGATGGAAATGACGGAATTACTCCCGAGTTTCTCCAAGCATTACGCAAGTTGCTGCCGCAGCGTACATTAGATGAGAGGACAGCATGGGACAAACTTTATCTCATTCTGTTCAATGGTAAACCAATCGGCATAACTTCGCCAACGACCCTTGTATGTACGTCTATTGACTATATTAACCATATTCCAGTGAACAAGGTACCTTGGTATAACCCGCCGTTCCTCTCCGATCCGATTCCCCATCTGGACACAGATGAAAAATCATCCTTAGCCGCTTGGCTTAATGACTATTATCTGAAGACAATTAATCCACTCCCTGCTTCTCCTATACAGGAAAATCTGGCTCCACGAATTCTTGATTTTATAACGGACTTAGGCGGAGCATCTGATGGGCTGCCAAAATTGGCTGATACACCTCTGCGGATGAATGTGGGAATCTTCACTGGTATGAACTTCCCGATAGCCCCCAAGGAATACTTCACCGAAAAACTTTTTGTAATCCCCCGGGCAGATGCGTTTCATAAGCAGAATAATCAGAATGTTCTTTTGCCTGGAGATGGTGATACACTTAAAGATGTAGATGGAAAGTCTGTCACACCAATTCTCCCCATAGCAAAGGAATTGTTAAGTGATTTCAGTGTAGATGGATTAAGCCAACGGATTACATTTGAAACAACACCTGATGGGATTAAGGTAAGTCTACAGCTTCCTTCCCCCGGTGGTGGTCCGGACTTTTCCGTTTCCCGGGTCTATGTTAATCAGGAAGATGGTGACACCCCCATATTTGATAAGCATAAAATTGTGGAAATTCCGAATTTACCAGTATTGGAAATCTGGCCAAATTTTAGAACGCCAGACTGGAAGGTTTACTATACTTATTTTAATAAGGCACAACAAGACACTTTCTATGTCGAGCCTTTTCCCACAGACGGTAGGCCTGAAGATATGAAAATTACAAAGACATCTGCTTTTCCTGAAGCGATGATCTGCAAATATAAGGATTCAAACGCCTCAAACCCTGAGGATGCGGGATTTTTGTTTATCAAAGCACCTCCGGTAACAGTTCCCGATGGTGCCAAAACTTGGAACGTCGGTATTGATTTCGGTACAAGCAGTACCACCGTCTATAAAAAAGAATTACCAGATGGGGCCCCTTCTGCCCCCGTTACGTTAAAGGATCGTCTGCTACAAATTACTGATTCTGGGGCTTTGCGATCTCTGGTACAAGATGACTTTCTTTCCAATCAAGATGAAGAAACGCCTCTTTTTAGTCTATTTCAAGAAAATTCTATCGGAATACCACCGAAAGATCCTATAAAACCGTTGGAGGATGGGCGTATCTATTTTGTTTTTGAAGACTCTGAATTACAAGGAAATGTCTTTAGCAATCTCAAATGGTCAGCTCTGGCGGTAGATCGCAAACGGACTCAGGCGTACTTGGAACAAATTTGCCTTCAATGTGCCGCAGAAGCAGCTGCTAACAGCGTTAGTGAAATAAATTGGCGTTTTTCTTACCCAATCGCTTTCTCCAATACAGATACGGCTAATTTTGGATCTATTTGTAAAGCTGCCACGAACAATATAAGTGAAACAGGTTTTCAAATAGCGAATGTAAGCATCGAAACGGAAAGTATTGTCACCGCGAAATTCTTTGGGGGTAAGTTCGGGGGTTTTGCTGATGGTGCAGTGTGCATAGACATCGGTGGAGAGACTTCGGATATCTCAATCTGGCAAGACAATACGTTATGTTGGCAAACGTCAGTCAGGTTTGCAGGTAGACATATCTTTTTAGACCTGCTTAAACACAAGCCCAGTCTCTTGCCAGATTTTTCGGCTGATCCTGGAGACACTGCCTTTTATAGTCGAGCGGATATATGGATTGACAAATCGCTTAATAACTCTCAACAAAGTTTGAGCTTAAATTTCGGGATCTATGAAGGCGAAATTCGAGATACACCGTTCATCCCTCTTATCGCTTTAGGGGTTTCGGGTCTCTCCTATTACGTCGGATTGCTTCTTAGGTATCTTGGTTCTGATAACAGCACGGATTTTGAACCCACAATGCCAAATGTGTATATTGGAGGTAACGGATCACGTATTCTGCACTGGTTGGCAAACGGTGAGTTTAAACCAGACAGCTACAGTTGTGGACATCTCAAAGATATTCTCCTTACCGCATCAGGTTTCGACCCAGAGAGGTATTTTGCTCTTGAGATTACACCAAATCCTAAACATGAGGCTGCCGCAGGATTGGTTGATGAAGGGACGATTCTCAAGTCAACTGAACGTCAGTTTGACTTTTTGGCAGGAGAAGTTTTTACGGAAAATGGGGAAAATAAAGCATGGACAGAACTTCTGACAGCGGAACGTTTTGGAAACGGTCTGAGATCAGGTGATAAATTAGTAGAAATCGAAACATTTATCGAGAAATTCAATGCTGGACTTGGCAAAGCACTCGGTCAATCCGTCTATTTTGATGAGGCATTGAGGCATAAACTCGCCGGCGATTTAAATAGCGACCTCCAAAACCTCGCTTTCACTGACCTCGGAAAACGTATTGTTGAACCTCTGTTTATTCTTGTATTAAAGAACTTATTAAAGCGGGAAACTGCGAACTGGAAATAACGGCGTGGAGGAGTTTTGATGGAAGGCATTAAAATTGGTTACGTACATCAAAGTCTTTGGCACGGTATTCTGGTGTGTCTTGTTGTCGTCTGCCCGTTTCTGGCATCGGCAGAGCCGGACGACACGCAATCCGAAACCCAAGAAACACCCCAGGTTCAGAATCCCCCTCCACAGGTAACCCGGCAGGACATTCGTGACATGAATAATAGGTTGATTGAGCAGCAAGAAATGCTCATGAATTACTTCACTAGATCTATCGTTATGTTCGGGATTCTACTGTTTGTAATTTTGTTATTTTTCGCTTGGTTGTTTTTCCAATATAGAAGTATCGTTTCCGAGTTGGACGATATTAAGAGATGGGTAGGGACATTTTCAAATGCTAATAGCAATTTAAAACGGGACTTGTCAGATATTAGCAACCGTATTCAAAAACTTGCGAAAACATCTGATATGGAAAAATTAGCGAGCGAAAATCAAAATAGTACGCAAGAGATTCTCAACTTTCTTAAACCTATAGTGGATAAGACTACAGATGAGGCTTCGTCGCCATCTCAAAAAAAATTGGAATCTTCCGAACAGATAGAGGAAGATACAAGGGACCTTGAACTTACACCTGCTATCGCAGATCTCTGTGACCGCTACAATGCTGGCATTCAAGACAAAAACAAGCGAAACGATTTTTTACAACGTTATCACAATCCCTATAAGATTCATGTAGAAAATGCAACAGACCGTCGCGTAAAGCAGCAGATAAAGCCCATATTTAAAACTCACTCTGCCTCTGGTGATTTTTTAGGATGCTATGTTGAAGAAGAAAAATCATACGCAGTTGTCCCTGCTTATCAATTGAGAATAGTACATGCGATCCTCCATTATGGTGCATTTGTTGATGTGTTTGAATGCCATGAACATGAATTTGATGATCCAGACGGTTGTTATGAGGTTGTAAGGATTATCAAACCTGCAATTTTTGAACCAGATGATGCCAAAGAAACATGGATGTTTCAATCAAAAGGAATATTAGAATTAAAAGAAGTCTGAAGGACATCCGTCAGCAATCGAAAGTCCAACGATAAGAGAACTTCAACCGTTTAAAGTTACTTAATAGAAAAACATTTCGCAATAAGTAGTTTTGGACATAGGCAATTTCAGTTTTCTTAATGTTATCAC
>JAPPMR010000017.1 GCA_028818995.1 Candidatus Poribacteria bacterium
GCTTTGCTCAGATCGTCAGGCAATTGTGCTGAAGAAATAAAAGCAATGTCCGGTTTAAGGACGCGTTCCCCTACCTGAAAACCTGTGTCTGGAGTAACGACCTCGCCGAATTGATTCTCACGCACATACAAACCCAAGCACAGAAAAAACCTTGCACAAATTATTCCATGTTCCGCAGATGCAGCTGGCATCAGTATGATTTCTCCTTTAACGTACTCGTATCCCTCTAAATCGCTCTCAAGAAATTCCTCCAACGTCATTGAAAAGTTCTCTGGTGGATGAGATTCTTGTGCAAAATCAGTAATGTCTTGTGGATTCATTTCATTTCTCCGCAGTTTCTGTGGTATTGGCAACGTATCTATTCAAAAAGTTGTGCGACTGGACAGGAAAATCCTTCAACGACATCTTCTCCTGTAAGCGTGTCTTTGCGTGTGAGTGTTGTAATATCTGTTTCTGATCGAAACACCGTTACTGTTTTTCCAGTAGGTTCAATGATCCAGACAAGACGTGTTCCTGCTTCCAGATAGGCAAGAGCTTTTCCTACGACCTTAGACTGGGAATCTGTCGGGGAAACTACCTCAATTGCAAGTTCAGGAGGTATTGAAAAGATTTCACCTCGGTCATCTGGCAATCGAGCGGCAGAGATGAAAGCGACATCGGGCATCAGGACACGTTCACCAACGCGGAAACCTGTATCTGACGTATAGATACGACCCAGCTGATTTGCACGAACATGCGACTGCAAATACCATTGGACATTAGAACTAATATCACCGTGTTCTCCAGAAGTAGGTGGCATTGGTATCAATTCTCCTTCAAAGTATTCATATCCTTCTATATCGCTTTCAAGAAATTCCGTTAACGTCATAGGACCTTGCGCTGGCGGAAGCATTTCTTGCGAGTATTCTTGGACTTCTTGTGGGTTCATTTTCCTCCCTCCACATTACATAATTAGTTTACAATCTTCTCTACTCAAAAAGTTGTGCGACTGGACAAGAAAATCCTTCAACGACACCCTCTCCTGTGAGCGTATCTTTACGCGTGAGTGTTTTTATGTCTGTTTCTGATCTATAGACCGTTACCGTTTTTCCGATAGGTTCGAGAACCCAAACTATCTGTGTGCCAGCTTCCAGATAAGCAAATACTTTTTCAATAATTCTCAGTGAAATATCTGACTTGGAAATTACCTCTACAGCAAGGTCTGGCGGTACAGGGCATGCACGACTATGATCATCAGGCAGTCTATCTTTAGAAAGGAAGGCAATATCTGGTTTCAGCACGCGTTCACCCACCTGGAAACCCGTGTCCGGTGTTACCACTTCACCAAGTTGATGTTCTTGTATATATAAAACCAAACGTGAAAAGACCCTTGAGCAAATTAAGCCATGCTCCAATGACGCAGCTGGCATCGGTATTATTTCTCCTTTAACGTACTCATATCCCTCTAAATCGCTCTCAAGAAATTCCTCCAACGTCATTGAAAAGTTCTCTGGTGGATGAGATTCTTGTGCAAAATCAGTAATGTCTTGTGGATTCATTTCATTTCTCCGCAGTTTCTGTGGTATTGGCAACGTATCTATTCAAAAAGTTGTGCGACTGGACAAGAAAATCCTTCAATAACATCCTCCCCTGTGAGCATATCATTACGAGTGAGTGTTTTTATGTCTGTTTCTGATCTATATACCGTTACCGTTTTTCCAATAGGTTCTATAATCCAAACCAGACGAGTGCCAGCGTTCAGATAAGCGAATGCCTTTTCAGCGATATTATACTGAGGATCTGTGGGAGAAACCACTTCTACTGCGAGATCTGGAGGTATTGGAGATCCTTGGCGCCTGTTTTCAGGCAGCCGTTCTGTTGAAACGAACGCAATATCAGGTTTCACCAATCTGTCACCTAACTTAAAAGTTGTATCTGCGGGGTACAGGCGACCTAACTGTTTTTCACGAACATAAGTACCTAAAGGTAAAATAAGGCTCATGCTTATCTCACCATGCTCCATCGTAGGTGGGGACATCGGTACTAATTCTCCTTTAACGTATTCATATCCTTCTATGTCATTTTGGAGGAATTCTTCCAATGTCATATCGGTTTTTATGGGCGTGAGGGATATCTCTGCCTGTTCATAGCCATTTTTGGGAATGTTCACAAGATTCTCCTCCTTCCATTTTCCTATTTTGAATTGCTATATACCGATTTTTTTGCTATAATTTCTCTAACTCTACAATAAAGGAGAACACACTCATGGCATACGCACTTGAAGACGAATTTGGTGACATTATTGGTAAAGCCCGACGGGGACAAAACATGTCACAGGGTGAAACAGCCGCAGCCGCTGGAATCACGGAATCCGATTTGTCACGTATGGAACAGTATACCTTAAAACCGACAGAAGCGCAAGTCTATAAACTTGCTGAAGTCCTTAATTTAGATGGAGCAAAACTACTTGCAATTGCGGAAGAACAGTGGGAACCTAATCCTGTTCAGCAATCTGATGATGCAAGCCTTGATATAATAACAGTAAGTGCGCCTGTTGGTGGATGGCCAGTCAACGCCTACCTTTTAATATGCAAAGCTACAGATGAAGCCGCAATCATTGACACCGCAGCACACCCCGACCTTATTTTACAACAACTTGATACACATAAAGTTAACCCGACTGCTATTCTATTGACTCATTCACATAAAGACCACACCGATGGGTTACCTCAACTTGAAAACGCTACAGGATGTCAAGCGTATATCCATAAGAATGAACCGAAACCTCGTAGTGCAGGCAAATTGCGTGAACTTGTGCATTCGGATGTTGTGGAAATTGGTGCGCTTATGGTGACTGTGCTTGATACGCCTGGACATACCCCTGGTGGATGTAGTTTTCTAACACAAACAGCTGCTTTCGTCGGAGATGCAATTTTTGCTGGTTCAGTTGGCGGACCGAATATCTCTTATCAAGATGAAATAAACAGTGTCCGCGATAATCTACTCTCACTTCCAGATGATGTGAGGCTTTTCCCCGGTCACGGTCCTGCGACAACTGTTGGCGAAGAGAAACTACACAACCCATTTTTTAGGTTTACGCCGCTGTAAAGATTTATGTTTCTTATCTGTGCCGTGTGAGGCTTGAATATTGCTCTCGTATTTAGTCCAACGTTTTCTCTCCATTGGCTTGTCCCTTCTTGGAGTGTCTCTCCTTGTATTCTTGATGGTTCATCTGATTCCTGGTGATGCAGCCCTCACCATTGCGGGCGAACGCGCCACTGAGGAAGTGCTTACCCAACTCCGAGAGGATATGGGACTTGACAAGCCACTATATCATCAATACGCGAAATATCTTTGGGGCCTCGCACGTCTTGACTTAGGACACTCCTTTAAAACAAAGCAGCCCGTTTTAGAAGAAATCAAACGTTATTTTCCCGCCACTGCTGAATTAACCCTCGCAGCGATGGCATTCTCCATATTTTTTGGCATAGCGGCAGGTATCATTGCGGCTGTCTATCGCGGTAAATTTTGGGATTATATCTCAATGTCTACATCCCTCGCTGGTATCTCAATGCCGATTTTCTGGCTTGGGTTGATGCTCATTCTACTTTTTTCTTATTATTTGAAAATATTACCCGCCACGGGACGTTTAGATACGATTTTGAGTTTGGATATTGAATCCCGTACCGGTTTTTACTTGATTGACACACTCCTTGCAAAGAATTTCGCTGCATTTAAAGATGCAATTGCACACCTTATACTTCCCGCAATTACTTTAGGTACAATTCCGTTAGCTATTATTGCACGAATGACGCGTTCAAGTCTACTTGAAGTGTTAAATCAACCATACATTACCACTGCCTATGCCAAAGGCTTGTCGAAATGGAGAGTTATTATTAAACATGCGCTGAAAAATAGCATGGTTCCTGTTTTGACTATAATAGGTCTTGAATTCGGATACCTGATGGGCGGAGCGATTCTAACTGAACATATTTTTTCGTGGCCGGGACTCGGTTCATGGTTGCGCGATGCTGTTGAAGCACGTGATGTTCGCGCTGTCCAAGGCGGTGTGCTTTTCGTTTCTGCACTCTTTATGTTTGTTAACCTCATTGTTGACCTATTGTATGCTTACTTTGATCCGCGTATCCGAGTGGGAGACGAAGCCAAATGAATGACACGCCAATATCAACAGGTCAACACAATATCATTCGAAAACTTCTGCGGCACCGTTCAGCTACTATCGGTGCGTCTATAATCCTCTTTTTTGTCATCGTGGCAATCTTTGCACCGCTTATTGCAACGCATAACCCGATGAAGGCTGAGATCGCGGATCGTCTGCAAGGCAGATCTGGTGAACATTATCTTGGCACTGATGGCACTGGACGTGATGTTTTTAGCCGAATTGTTTACGGTTCCCGCATCTCACTGAAGGTTGGATTGATTGCAATTACCTTTTCGCTTGGACTCGGTACACTTTTCGGAGCAGTTGCTGGTTATTTTGGTGGGTGGTTAGACAACGTTATTATGCGTGTGATGGATATGATGCTTGCGATGCCAAGTATTCTACTGGCGATGGTTATTGTCACCATTTTGGGACAGAGCCTTACGAATGCGATTATTGCTGTTTCTATTGTTTATATCCCGCAATATGCACGGATTTTACGTGCCTCTGTTCTCAAAGTGCGTGAGTTAGACTATGTTACTGCCGCGAAAGTTATTGGCGCAAGCGACATTCGTATTCTGCTTACTACCGTTCTACCCAACTGCCTTGCCCCACTGATTGTTCAAGCGACTTTGGGCATCGGAGCTGCTATTTTAGATGCGGCGGGACTCAGTTTTCTCGGACTTGGGGCGGAGGTTGGTGTGCCTGAATGGGGTGCAATGCTGAATGAAAATACGAAGTATATTCGCAAGGCACCGCTGGCTGTCACTGCTCCCGGCGTGGCAATCTTTCTCATCGTTTTAGGTTTCAATCTCCTCGGAGATGCACTACGTGACGCGCTTGACCCGCAGATAGATTGAGGTAACATTATGTTTAAACCCGAATTCAATTATACACATAGCATTGTTAGAAACCTGATGAATATTGAAGGTGCGAAAGAAGTCATTGAAAACTCTCCTATACTTCCTATTTGGCAGTCACGTCTGCAAAAAGAAGCATTAGTCCGACAAGCGCACCATACTACTCGGATTGAAGGCACTCAACTCACTATAGAACAGGTTAGAGACCTCATTGATGCCAAACCCGTTATTGCCCGAGAACGAGACATACAAGAGGTGCGCAATTATTTGAAAGTCGCTGCTTTCATAGATGAAGTCTATGGTGATCCTGACATGCAGCTTGATCTCCGTACGATTAGACATATACATTTCTTGATACTTGATGGAATTGAAGGAGGTTATGAACCGGGAGAATTCCGTAAAATCCAGAATTATGTTGTAAATAACAAAACTAAAGAGGTTATCTATACGCCACCGCCTGCTTCTGAAGTGCCGATTCTGATGCTTGAATTGGTCGACTGGTTGCGTTCAGACGAGGCGAATGAACTATCGCCTTTACTTAAGGCAGGCATCGCCCACTATCAGTTAGTTGATATTCATCCATTTCTTGATGGCAACGGCAGAACAGCACGCGCACTTGCGAACCTCATCCTATATCATGCGGGTTATGACATAAAAAAACTTTTTTCCCTTGAAGAATATTACGACATGAATCCGGCGGGTTACTAT
>JAPPMR010000759.1 GCA_028818995.1 Candidatus Poribacteria bacterium
CATGATTGTGCCTACTACTTTGCAGACGTATGAGTTTATATGAAAATGTAAAAAATACAACAGAAAAATCGAAAACTATAGTCAACTTAAAAAATAAAGATACACATTTTCTGTAGGAGCGATCTCCGAATCGCGACCCGTTATAGTCGGGAATCGGAGTTCCCTCCTACATCTCAAAATGTCCCGTTAATTCTAAAATCTACTATAAATAACCCTGCCCAAATTATTCAGTTTTAAGAATTTTCAGTTAATGAGTATTACTGATAGTTTATATCGTCTGTCGAGTTTTGCTTGTGATCTCGCCTTATGTGTCAACTTAAACGTCGATTTAAAGGTAGCAGGCACGCTCTGCGGGGAATCATGTCGAATACCATACGCGTATTCGCCAAATGGCATTCATACCGTTGATTTGGTGCCGTCCGCTTTACATCTTGGGTGGACGGCACACGGATGAAGTTTAAATAAATTCGGTAATTTGGCGAGGTTTCCTAACCTCGCCAAATTACCGAATTTATTTTTTATCTTCATGATTGTGCCTACTACTTTGCAGACGTATGAGTTTATATGAAAATGTAAAAAACATAACAGAAAAATCGAAAACTAAATAACCCTGCCCAAATTATTTGACATAAAGGCGTAATTGTAGTATCATATTTAATTGAGCATCTATATTTCAATTCTCTTTCACGGTTTTTGGCAAATGGGCATCAAAATTGCCCACAAGGAGTCATACACATATTATGCCAAATGCATTATTCGTCTATCCGAAGTTCCCGCCATCCTATTGGGGTTTCAAATACGCCTTAGAGTTCCTCGGTAAAAAATCATCAATGCCTCCACTTGGATTATTGACGATTGCAGGAATGTTTCCCAATAATTACAACCTAAAAGTCGTTGATATGAACATTGAGCCGTTGACAGATGCACATCTCGACTGGGCAGATATGGTGTTGACATCAACGATGATCGTTCAAAAAGCATCGTTATATGAGGTGGTAGAACGCTGCAATCGCGCTAACATTCCAGTCATTGCAGGGGGGCCGCATCCGACATCATACTACGATAACATCAAAGAAGAATGCGATGGCACAGTAAATCATTTCTTGTTTGGCGAAGTTGAAGAGATTTTTGAAGACTTTTTGACAGATTTTGAAAGCGGAGCAGCAGAAGAAGTTTATCGTGAAAAGCGAAAACCAGATATTACAATAACACCACCACCCCGATACGACCTGATTGATATAAATTCTTACGGGTCTATGGCACTTCAATTCTCTCGTGGATGCCCATTTAATTGCGAATTTTGCGATATTACCAAGTTGTTCGGACGTGTGCCGCGCACGAAAAGCAATGAACAGATGCTTGCTGAGTTTGAAATGCTCTATAAACTCGGTTGGGAAGGTGCAATGTTTGTTGTTGACGACAATTTTATCGGTAACAAACGCGATGCAATGCGTTTACTGCCTGCTGTAAAAGAGTGGCAGGAAGAACGCGGTTTTCCGTTTTCACTTTATACCGAAGCAAGTGTAAACCTTGTTGAAATTCCTGAAATGCTTGACGCGATGAGTATTGCAGGATTTAACATGGTATTTCTCGGTATTGAAACACCCAATGAAGAAGCACTGATTACGACTTCTAAAGGACAAAACACAAGTAAAGAAGAAGACGCGGGGAGTTACCTGTTGCATGCTATCAGGAAAATTCAGCACAAGGGTATGGAAGTCACTGGTGGGTTTATAATCGGTCTTGATGGGGATACTGAGTTTGATTCACACATAGATTTCATTCAGGAAGCGGGAATCCCGATGGCGATGGCAGGATTGTTGACCGCCCTAAAAGAAACAGACCTTTGGCATCGATTGAAGCAGGAAGACCGATTGCTTATCGAATCAAGCGGTAACAATACAGATATGACCTTGAATTTCGTGCCAGAAATGCCGCGCGATAAACTTATTGCAGAATATCGACGTGTAATTTCTACACTTTACGATCCGACTTTAAAAAACTATTTTGCACGTTGTTATAAATTGCTGCAACACATGCCATACACCTCACATAACGTTAGAAGAATTCAGAAAGCCGATGTACTGGCATTTTTCCGATCAATTCAACTGCAAATCTTCTCCAGACAAGGATTGGAATATGCCAAATTTTTGCTGAAAGTACTAAAAAACTATCGAAGAATGTTTCCTGAAGCAGTCCGATTAGCAGTCATGGGGTATCATCTGGAAAAAATTACACGCCATACTGTCGCAGTCGAAGATTTCAGGACGTTCTTGTCAGAAGAAATGGATTCGTTTAAAGCAAAAATTTCACAATTCGCACACGCGCAAGGTGATCGGATGCATGAAATACAGAAATATACAAAGAGACTCTCTGTGAGAGTAAAATCTGAATACGAATCTATACACAAAGATTTTCGCTACGCTGCCCATAGTGCGCTTGAAAATTTCCAAAAATCTATGTTCAAGGAATATTTAGAGGCGGAATTGACTGCTTTCAAGGAAGCGGTTGCTGCTTTTGCAAAAGCCCAAAGTGAACGTTTGGGTGAGTTACAAACCTATCTTAGTAATCTCTTTGAACGTGTCCACGCACAACAGGCACAACTCCACGATGATTTTAAGCAGAACATTCAGGAAGCCTTTGATGCTTTCCAAGAATCGGTCACCCGACATATAGAGCAACTCTTCGGTTCTGTGCCGATACAAATTGAAGAATTGCAACACAACTGATGGCAATCGTATTTTATTATGGTGCCAATTCAGATTGAAAATCTTTCTTATACCTACCCGAGTCGTGAGGAATCCACACTTCACAGCATCAATGCCGATATTTCCCCCAGTGATTTTGTGCTACTAACCGGACCAACAGGTTGCGGCAAAACTACGTTATTACGAACGATGAACGGTCTGATTCCGCATGCTTCTTCTGGAACACTAACGGGTTCTGTTCGTATAAATGATGAAGAGGTTGCCTCTCAACCGCTTGCAGTAACGTGTCAACAGATCGCTCTCCTCTTCCAAAATCCCGAAGATCAACTTTTTTGTACACTGGTTGAAGACGAAATCGCTTTTGGGCTTGAAAACCTGAGTTTTCCGCCTAAAAAGATCAAAGAGCGGATTTCTTTGGCTTTAGAACAAGTGGGTTTGACAGGATTTGAGGATAGGCGTATTGCTGAACTTTCAGGAGGTGAGAAGCAGCGTGTGGCACTCGCGTCTATCTGCGCGATGCATCCGCAAGTCTTGCTTCTCGACGAACCTACAAGCCATCTTGACCCACGCGCCACGCGCGATATCCTTCACATTGTCAAGCAACTCAACACTGAAATCGGTATCACAGTTGTATTGGCAACACATCGTGTCAAAGAGGTTGCACCATTATGCAATCGCGTTTGCCTTATGCACGAAGGGCAACTCTGTTTAGACCTACCAAAAACAGAGGCATTCCAAGATACTTCAGTCTTTCGCAATTTAGGTGTAGAGATACCAGAGGATGAGGACCAACCAAGTTTCGTCCACCGAAAACCTTCCAAAAACACCACACCGCACCATCCTCTCCTTAGCGTCAAAGATATTAGTTTTTGTTACCCGAACAGTGATGAGAATGCAGTACAAAAGATCTCTTGTGAAGTGTCGCGAGGTAAAATAATCGCGATTATGGGAGCAAACGGCTCTGGTAAAACAACGTTCCTTCATCTTATTGGAGGCTTGCTTCAATCATCAACAGGGGAGATAATCATTGACGGGAAGATGTCTAAACGTCGAAAACTGCATCAGTTAGCAGGAAAGATTGGGATTGTCTTTCAAAATCCTGATCTATTGCTGCAGGCAGAGACCGTCAAGAGTGAAGTGGAATTTGGTCCCAAAAACCTGAAGTTAAAACCTGACATCCTCCAAACCGTAGTAGTTGATACTTTGGCGCAATTCAGATTAACAGATTTCGCTGAAGAAGCACCTTATTCGCTATCACGCGGACAACGGCAACGCGTTGCTGTTGCTGCAACCTTTTCACTGCATCCAGATATATTTCTGCTTGATGAACCGACAACTGGTCAAGATGCCCAACATCTTCAACTCATGATGGACGAACTTTGCGATCAAATCCGGCAAGAGAACAAAACCCTGATTTTCGCAACACATAACACAGAACTCACCTTAAAATATGCAGATCGCGTTCTGTTAATGCATGAAGGTGAACTGATTTTTGACGGCACACCTGATAATGCTTTTGCTGAACCGCAACTTCTACAGAATGCTTCATTAATATTCTAATTCAAATTGACACATACATTCTCTTTTGGTAATTTAGAATATAAGTTGTCACCTTCATAGAATGCCATATCGGATAGAGGAGAATTATGAAAACAGCTATTAGCCTGTTTGTTTTCACGACAATATTTCTTTTTTTCTTCACATTTCTTGGTTGTGGATCAGATACTGGGGAGGAAGATGTTGTTGAACCGGGTCCGGTCAAATTCAAATCTGCCAAACCAGAGAATGGCAGTACACTCCGTCCGGATGAATCTATTATTGTGTATTTTACCGCCACTCCAGAAAACCTGACTGTGGAACCAGGAACGGTGGATGGTGCCAAAAGCAGAGTTACTATCATCGGTCCTTTCTCGCTGGGTGATATTACTATTGAACTGACGTGGGCAGACGGCACACAAACACTTGAATATACAGTCGTTCCAGAAGGTATGGTGATGGTCCGTGAAGGTGAGTTTCAAATGGGAAGTGATTCAGAAGCGGCTGCTAAAGATGAAAAACCTGTCCACACAGTTTTTGTGGATTCCTTCTTGATAGACATGCATGAGGTTACAGTGAGTGAATATAGGTTATTCGTAGAAGAGACAGGGCATCCTGCCCCGGAATGGAGTCAAGTGGAACGCTATGCGCCGACAGATAAACACCCAATTGTTTTTGTAAGTTGGCACGATGCAATGGCGTTCGCAACATGGGCAGGGAAGAGGCTGCCAACCGAAGCGGAATGGGAGAAGGCAGCGCGCGGCGGTTCAGTAGCAAGAACATATCCATGGGGCAACATTTCACCAAAGGGAAAGCAGTGCAACTTCGCTGATAAGAATCTAACACACTATTGGTGGTCAGACAAAAAAGCGGATGATGGCTACGCATTCACTGCACCAGTCGGTAGTTATCCTAAAAATGGCTACGGTTTGTTTGATATGGCTGGCAACGTTTGGGAGTGGTGTCTTGATGAATATGATGCGGGATTTTATGCTGTTTCTGAAGGTGTTAACCCAATTTCAGGTGCAAATACGCCTCAAGAGATAAGCGAAAGCTTTGAAAGTGTTAAATCAAATCGGGTACTACGCGGCGGTTCTTGGATTGCTACTTCAGCGAATGTGCGCAATAGTACGCGCTTCATGCTTATGCCTGAAAGTACGAACTACAGTGTTGGGTTCCGTTGTGTAATGGATTTACCGTAAGTCTATGTGGAGGGTATTCATGAATAGAAAATTATTATGGATTGGAATTATATGTCTCATAGCATTTTGTCCGATTGCAGATTTCGCACATGCACAAAATACGCGCCCGATTGTGAGGCTCATCTACTTTCTTCCCAAAGATCGTAAACCGCAACCGGACATAGACGCAAAATTCGATAAGTGGATAAAAGATGTACAGCAGTTATACGCCAACCAGATGGAAGCACACGGATTCGGCAGAAAAACTTTCCAATTT
>JAPPMR010000571.1 GCA_028818995.1 Candidatus Poribacteria bacterium
TTGATTTCATTCGCAGCATGAACTATTGTTTGAACCGCTTCAATTTCTTGTAAAAAAGGCATTCATAGCGTTGATTTATGGGTTTCGCTGAGACTTTGCCCGACCTACAACACGGTTTCCATCTGATTTTACTCGTCAACTTTTATTGTCTCTGTATCTGTGATGATTACTTGTTCTACATTATCCCCTTCTAACAGAGACGGATCTATATCGGGACCAGTACCATCAGTGGAAATAAAAACTTTTGCGTCCTGACCTTTGTTCTGTTGTAGTATCGTTAGAACACGCATCAAATTCTGTCGATTTTCCTGCTGATCCTCAGGTAAAACCGCAATCCAATCCTCAAAAAGCGCAGTAACATCCTCAAGGTTGACGGGTCCCCCGGACATCTGTTTCAGTCTGTCCATTATCGATTCAACTTCTGGGGATTGCCCATATTTCTCTTGCAGATATTTCTGTGCTTTTTCAATGTCTTCCGCCTCTGCTTCACCATCCAAGAGCGAGGTGACCTCTTCTGGTAATCCTAAAGCAGGAAGTAAATGTGTAGCATCAAACTCGGATTCCGCTGTTTTTTCTGCCGACACGGCTTTATCTTCTGTGGTATTCGTCGACTCAGACTCGCTCGTCGCTTCTGATTTAACCTCAAGGTTTTTGTTAACCGACTCTGGCGATGATGTGGAATTAGGTTGTTCTGAAGGTGTGGCAGGTTCGGATGTTGTCGTGGACTGGAGAGGCACATCAAGCTCCGATGCAAAACGTTTATAACTCCACTGTGAGTATATGTAGACGCCTGATAAGAGAAGTATAGCAATAAATGCTATACCGCCAATTATTTTTATATCAAATTGTTTGAACATGTTTTCTCCTTTTTTCTCAATGTTAACTTGCATATAGTAGTTTGTAGTTAGGATTTCGCGTTGCTCTTACCCATAGTTCTTGTAGGTTGGGTTGAGGGACGAAACCCATAAATCAACGGTATGAATGCCATTAGGCATTCCCCGGGGGTCAACTTAAGCAATTTTCAAACAGGGAAAACCCTCTTGAGCCCCGCTGAATGCCATAAAGGCATTCATAGCGTTGATTTGGTAGGGACGATATGTTTATAGAAAACGGATAATCCCTCTCTTGAGCCCCATAGGGGCGGTATGTTGTCGCCTCAGTCCACCAGTCAGATATGTCGTTCCTACGGAACTCAAGAGGCGGTGGGTAACATATTTCTATAAACATATCGTCCCTACCAAATCAACGCCAAATGCGCTTTTTGGCATTTGTCGGGACTAAATATGGGACAGTTTCAATCACTATAAGGGTTGAAAAGCATTCATCAAAACGTAGACATCTTCTTAAGTTGACACCTATGGGGTTGAGGGACGAAACCCAACATTTTAACAAGGTATTCTTCGCAAAGATGTTGGGTTTTATCTGTGGTCCAACCCAACTTACAGGATATTATAGATATAAGTTGAATATTTATTTTTTACCGTTCTCCGAATCATCAAGTGTAAAGCGGAACACACCTTTTCCTTGTGTTCCAATGTAGACCGTATTCCCATCCACCTCAAAGGTAGAAACAGAATGTGTAATTTCAGGTGTGACCTGCCGCCATGTCCTTGAATTCTCGGATAATTGATACACTTTTTGCCCGGATAGACCGTAGACGATTGATTTATCCACCGCAAATCTATCCAAGACAAGAAGTTCGCCTTGCGTATCCGTGATGGCTTGCCAATCCGTTCCATTGATTGATCGGGCAACGCCTTTATCGGTTGCGACATAGACGGTTTTTCCTACAATAATGATTTGCTTGTAACTTTCAACATGAAATGGAAGATCTGCGGTGGCATGTTTCCAAGTGTCCCCTTCATCAAAGGATTGCATGAGACGTCCATCCCGCATGCCGACATAAACAGTGTTTTTCGAAACAGCAAGTCTGAAATTATTAACAAAAGTATTGTTTCCTAGGTTTTCAAAATTAGTATCAATTTGGCCTGTATCTACCAGTCCGGTGTCATACCATTCTGTGGTGCCGGGTTTCCATCTCAAGAGTTTCTGCTCGTATTCTACATAGTAGGCTGCCCCACTCACCGCAAAACTTCCGTAAGGTGATACCATGAAAAAATTAGCGTCAACGACGTGATTCGTTAAAGTCAGACCTTTGTTTATGGGGTTAATGTCAACTGAATTGTCTGGATTTAAAGGTATGTCAATGAGGCGTTTTTTCTCTTCATCAAACGTATATGTTTCCACCACAACTTTATTCGGGTCCGGCGGCTTCTTTTCTTCAATTACTGGCACATCTGGGATTTCGATGAACCTATTCTCATCGTGTGAAAATCTGAAAATTCTAAGAATAGAATCTTTTTCGTTCTTGGCGTATAGCGTGCCATCATATTCGACTAAAGATTCGTATTTATGTGCGTCTCCAGCAACCGGTGTCCACGAATCCCCACTGTCAGTGGAACTTACTACCATGAGTGGACCGATGTTCGCGTAGAGTGTGTTGTTCATGAAAATCAACTGGTTGATAAATGTGTTGATGATCCCTGTATCCAATTTATGCCACGATGCACCGTCATCGGTTGTGCGATGAATCCCGGATAATCCGCTTCTATAGGCGGTGTTGTCATTCAATAGGACAACACCTGAAACATGATCCGCATTACTTATATTATCTAAATGTATCCATGTCTTACCGCCATTAATTGAGTAGAAATGATACTTCCCAACGACCACTATGACCTTTTCCCCGGATGCTGCTAAGTGGATAGATGGACTTTCAATGATGGCTGTCCAATATAATGGTGACAAATTCTCACGTACATAGTTGTCTTTATTGTCTGCGGCATCCAGTTTCGGCGTTATAATATTCCATGAATTCCCAATGTCGTTTGAGTGATAAAGGGACCATGCGGTCTGTTTTAATTTAAATGGGGCTGATTCTAAATTTATTTTCAACGTATCTAATGCTATATCTATCCCAGTAGAACGATTTTCTTCAACGTGCTGTGCCGCTACATATAGGTTGTTTTCTGTGACGACTAACGCTGAGATGTAAAGTGTTTTGTCTTGCACATTCTCTGGATCAATCAATACCTGTTCCCATACATTGTTATTGAGGCGGTATAATCCTTTATTCGTGCCAGCGAAAACTGTGTCTTGAATAGCAGCAATTGTTTGGATTTTCGTATCTTCCAAGCCTTTGAGCAACGGTGTCCATGTTTTACCAATATCGTCTGTTCGGAAAACACCATTTCTGTAAGCGAGATAGATTGTCATATCTGGGGCACCGTCTGTTATGACTAAGCCAACAGGATGCACTGCATACACGTCCGTAATTCTATTTACATTTGTCCCTTTACAAAGCGTCTCCCATGTTTCACCCCTATCATACGATTCTAATATCGCTATATCGGTGGCAAGGTAGAGTATATCGGCACTCTGACTTTCTGCAACGGGCCACCACCATCCGTCATCAAATAGTGGCAGTGACGGACCTTTGATTGTGTTTATAAGTTTCCATGCTTGTTCATCATCAGAAAATCTGTAGAGCCCATCTGACGTGCCGGCATACATGTCACCTCTTGTGGTTGTAAATAAAGTTCCGATTGCACCGCCTTCTGGACCTTTCGCTTGCGTCCACTCTAATTTCGCATCTGATTTCACTTCATCGTCCGCTTGTGCTGCGGCGAATAGGGGTGTGTCCGGTTGCTGTTCTGACCCGTTATTATTGCCGATTACATCTGACCTTCCGACCTGATTTCGCACTGCTGTTTCTGCAGGAGAATCAAGGACAAATTGTGCGTCAACAATTTCAATCGTTGATCCTGATGTTGCTTCTAAGCTATAGGGTTTCTGGAAACGAAGTAGATGTTTCCCGCCAACGCCCATCAGCAGTAAGGCGATTATCGCGGACACAGCGGATATACCTATCGGCACGAACGGTTTGCTCACAGATAGTGGTGCTGTCGGTTCGAGTTGTGATATTTTCTTCATAATATTTTCTGTTATCTGTGTTGGGAACTGGACACTACTAAGATTTTCTCTAATCAATGTTTCTTCCTCCTTTAACCGCACTCGCGCACGGCGAAGTCGGCTTTTAATCGTGTTAATAGATACACCTAAAAACTTACCAATCTCTTTAGCAGTCATTTCGCCTAAATAATAAAGAGTTATAACAGTCCGTTCACTTTCAGGCAGTTTTTTAAGAAGTTTGTTTACAATTTCAAGTCGTCTCGCGGTCGTCTCTCTATCCCTCTGTTCGGATAAATACTTGTTATATGAAGATGCGTCAATCTCTGACATTGATGTGCCTTCTAATGATTGCATAGTTAATTTTCTCTTTTGCTTCCATTTGATACACAAACGATTAGCAATTACGTATAACCATCCAGCAAATTGGCTTGGATTTTTAAGGGTGGAAAGATTTTTATAGACTTGGATGAAGTATCTTGAGTAATCTCTTCTGCATGGTGGAAATCGCCTATTTTCCGCCATGCGAAAGCATGAACACCTTTTCGATACTTTTCAACTAAGGCGCTGAATGCAGCATCGTCCCCTAATAATATTTTGCGTATGAGTAGAACATCGTCATCTACCATCTAAGTACTCCAAAATCGTTTGATAAGATCGGTGTATACTATATTCACACTTCATTAGCGGAAAATGTTCCCACTAACGAACTAATTATCTGTTGTGAATAAATACACTCCATGCTTTTAACTATTATAAGATACTATTTTGGAACTGAAAGGGTGCATAAAATTAGCTAAGGTAGGAAAAGTGGTAAATATAACGTGAACTCGGTATAAGCAATTTTGGAGAATTGGTGTGGTTAGGAAACCGCACCATAGGCATCAATTTAGTGGGTTTTTGCTGCATTTTCAAGATATTCCAATGTTGTGTCTCTATTAGCACGCCTCTCAATGTAGCACCCGTTTTGGAAAGCGCGTTTTATTTCATCTGGTTAGCTAATCCAGACGCAACCTATACCGAACTTGCCCAGACTGCGGGTGTTCTCGGCACACCTATCACACGACAAGCGATTGAACAGCGTTTTACGCCCGAAGCTGCAGCAACTTTAAAAATCACACTTGAAGCAGCTGTGGCTGAGCTCATTTCTGCCGATCCACAGACGCTCCCGCTGCTCAAACAGTTCAATGGTGTCACTTACAAGACAGCACTTGGATTTCCCTTCCCGACGAACTTGCTGACACTTGGAAAGGGGGGCATCAAAAGAACAACACGAACAAAGCTGCGGTAAAACTTCAACTCCGATTTGATGTTGCCACCGGCACCTTTAAATACTTTCAACTCACTGATGGTGTTACACAAGATTGCACAGCTAAAAAACAGATGCCGATACTTACGCCAGGGAGTTTACGCTTGGCAGACCACGGTTATTTTTCACTTGACACCCTCGGGAAACTTTCCGACGCAGGTGTCTTTTGGATAACACAGTTGAAAGTCGATTGCTCCCTTTTTGATGATGCAGCACCCTTTGTTTACTAAAATGGCTGATGCCCCAAACCACAAATAGTTGTGAAACACAAGTCTTTGTCGGGAAAACAAAGCGTATCCAAGCGCGTCTGGTGGCTCAAAGACTTCCGAACAGGAAACTCAAAACGCCTCAAGGAGATCAAATATCGCGCAAATCGGAAACAAAAGACACCTTCAAAGAGGCGACTACAACTC
>JAPPMR010000611.1:0-2461 GCA_028818995.1 Candidatus Poribacteria bacterium
ACGCATCAAACTCAAAAGACTCTATCCAAAAACTCAACATTGAACGACTACTAGTGCAAAATAAAACTAATGCTGTAATAATTGCTATTCTTCTCAGTAGAGCGTTGATACGTTAAATTAATTCCAGTATCTTCATCATATCTGAATTCTAATCCGGCCTCAATCAAAAGATCATGGTCATCTTCTTCTTCAACTATGAGATTACGGGAAAGCGAGAATCCCACAAATGGCTTAAGTTTGACACTACCAAAATCTCCATCAAAAGAAATATCTATTGGAATTTTGAGTGGAGCCGTAAAAGAATTATCAGATATATCACCAGATATATATTTATTTTCAATCCACCCTATCTCTGGCCTAACAGAAAATTTCACACCGGACATTTCTTTAGAAAAAGTAAGTCCACTGTGAATACTCGTCCCTATAGATTCTCGGCCATCTTCATTAACACGGGTTATACACGGGATAAACCTAAATTTAAAATCGTCAAAAAACTTATAATCAAGGCTTGTTGCACAGTGTTCTACTCTTGCTTTTCCGATTTCTTTGTAACTATATCCCACTGAAATTTCTGCCTTTTTGTTTTCCGTAGTATCTATACTTGAGAAATGTGCAGATACAGTGGAATTAGAAAACCATACAAGCAGTGTTAAAACTATACTTAACAATCTAATCTCTCGTGTTTTCATTTCTGATTTCCTTATTTCAGAAAAATCATGCTGGCAAGTTTCTGCGGCGAACCGCATGGGACCTGCGCCCCATCTGGCAAGTTAAGGCAGTTTACCCACATGCCCAGATGAGAAACAGGTTTCAGCAATTAGTTTTATATGTATGTAGCCAATAATAAAACAGAGGATAAAGTCAACTAAAGCCCTCGCCATTTCCAAGAGTAGACAATACCACTCGGATTGACATAAAACATCCGTATGCGCTTATATTCAACATCCAGGTCAGAGGAAAGCGTATAAATGCTGGGTTGCCAAATATAAATGTTGCCCCCTTTACCATCGGGAACAATCTCGTGGGGTTCGCCCCAACTCCGAATCACTTCAGAAATATGAGAACCTTTCCAGACTCTCATCATCTCACTCTGGTCTTCTATCATTTGTTGGCGTACAGCACATCCGCTGAGAAGAACAGATGTAAATATGAAATACATCAATAATTTTTTCATGTGCACAGTCTTTGTTACTTCCATTTAAGATTTTAGGAGATGATTGGAACACAAATAAACCTGACCATTCCAACCATCCTATGGACATATAATACTACTTTTAAATGCCTAAACTTCTACTGAAACGACGAAAAACTAAGCAGACAATTGGATTCAGTCCTTCAGATATTTATGAGATAGGGCGTAATTCTCTCCCTTCAGCGAGATATGGAACATCCCGCGCCGTTCGGTCGCAACATAAAGCCTGTCACGGTCAACAACAAGCGCGAGAACTTTGCCGGGAACATTCGGAGAAATCTGATTCCATTCGTCGTGAGCCTCCAAGCGATAGACACCGTTATCACCCGCACCGTAAATCGTAGGACCATCCACAGCCAATCTTTCAATAACACCTTCATCGGTG
This sequence comes from Candidatus Poribacteria bacterium, assembly GCA_028818995.1. The sequence goes on from JAPPMR010000611.1 coordinate 1,578, forward strand.
ATCACGCGCCAATGCATCCCGGTTTGTGATGCTAAGATACCTCCGTCTGTCGCGACGTAAACTGTTGACCCGGCAAAGAGAATCTCCGTGAAATCGGTGAACCGGAACGCACCAATTGCTTCATGTTCTTTCCGACGCAAAGTCTTTACCGAATTATCATCTCCATGACCGTGAGCTGAATGTGCCTGTCCTGTTCCTGAACTATGTGTTGACACCTTAATGGATGGAGCATCCACTTCAAACGTGGGGATCCCTTGAAACCGGACGAGGCTATTGCCATCAGCAGATAAACGGAAAATGCCCAAATTGCCTTTTTCAGGTAAAAACACATAGAGCCTATTGTTAGCAACGGTTAACCAAGAATCAGAAGAAATACTGATGTAGGACTGTCTGGCTTCGATCGCGCTGTGTCTGCCATTGCTAACGCCAATCCGAACGGTTTTCCATGACTCACCCCGGTCCACCGATTGGACAAGCGCATCACCGGTATGGGCGTAGAGCTTGTTGTTGAGTGTGACCAAATCCAGTATTCCTGTTCCGATCATGCCATCCATGAACAGATGCCACGACTCACCGCCATCGGTTGTTCGGTAAACACCCGATCTCCCTGCTTTGTAAAATGTGTTCTCATTTCCTGCCACAGCTGCCAAGCCACTCAGGACAAACGAATCCCTGTCAAATCCAAGGTCTACCCATGTCTGTCCACCGTCTCTTGAGCGAAAGCGAGTAGTGGTTTCTGCGAAGATCGTCTTACCGGCAACCAACAAGCTCATACCCGACCGTGCTCTTATAGAACGTGATCGACCTATCGGTGTTATTTCAGTCCATGATGCTCCCAAATCACTCGAATGGAAAGCCCTGCTCAAACTTGAATTGTCGTCATA
>JAPPMR010000611.1:2561-5685 GCA_028818995.1 Candidatus Poribacteria bacterium
GAAAGTTGAATTGCCCCATCCTGTGTAAGGGATGCTAAATCCGATTCAGAGACTTGCACGCCCGGCCCTGTGTTGCTATCGGTGTTCACAGCGCGCCCTGCTTGACTTCGGACATCGGGTTTTGTATCAATATTGAGAACGATAGGCGTGTCAATAATTTCAATCGTCGGTTCTGACTGCGCCTCGAAACTATACGGTTTCTGGAATCGAACGAGATATTGATTGCTCACACCCAACAGCAGCAGCGTCACCAAGACCACAGCTCCACCAAAAGCCGCCCATGGCAGTAATGGTTTTCCTGTTGAAGGGGGTGCCAATGCGGACTAACGCCGTGAATGCTTCATCGTCTCCCGACAAAACCTTGTAAATGAGTTGAACATCATCTTCTACCATCAAGATTCTCCATCATGAATGAGCGGAGCTGACTGTGTTGACATGTTTTTCAATGTAATTAATGATTATTTCTATTAAAGACTCCACTTTTCGGCAAAAAACGTGCATAATCTAAAAAAATCCGCTGTGAAGTCCGTAAACTGCCTTTCAAAGTTCTGAAAGTGGCGGTTTCACTGTCTCTGATAGGAAACCGCCAGAAATGGATTGTCAATACATTTCCTTAGCGTTATTCACATTGACTGTGCCAGACCCCTACACAGGTCCCCAAACTCCACTGGTCACACCAAACGACGCAATACTCGCCGTCTGCACAGTCATTACCATCAGGTTCACACGTTAAATGTGCCTGAACGGGAGGCGTAACGATTGCTTGGGCGAGCAATACACTTGCGCTTGCGACACCCAAAGCCAATGGTGACTTAGCGCCAACACGGCCCTCCTCGGATTTGAGGAAGTCCCTAATTCTACCGCGAATGTTGTTTTTCATCTATGGGTTTTCTCCTTTCTGCCGGTGCTCCTGTCCAGCGGGATCAATCCCTAACGGTTGTCAGGAGACCCATTTTCAGCACGAGAAGAAAAAGATGAAAATCTCGTATTTTCATTGCTTTTCCTCTTATCGCTTAGGGGGTGGAGCCAGCCCGCTGAAAATGTTTAAAAACCGGTTCAATTTAGACATAGAATCCCAGTTCATAAACGTGTTGCTACTGGCATGGCGTTCCACTCGCCTTTGGAAAATCGAGCAATTTTTATTTTCCTTTCCGTTTTTTTTATGAGACTTCGGGTTCCTATTCTTAAAGACTGCACTTTTGCGTCGGTTTCGTGCATAAAATGAAAAAAAAAGCGAAAATTTGACATTTTTTTTCATTCTGCACGTTTTTCGTGTGACAAAAGAGTCTTTAAGAGTAATATCAACTCTCATTTCATAGGTTGGCGGAGTGGCGGTAAGGTCGCTGCTATTTCCTAAAGGAGAGAATTATGATAAGATGTTATGGGAAACCGGCACAGAAGGCTGGCAGAGGGCGCTGGAGAATAGGTGGTAAGCAGAGGACACTATCAACGTTTATTGAGTCGAGTATTTTGAGGAGGAACCCTTATGCAGAAACTCAAAATAGGTATTCTTGATCTTGTTGCCAACAGGTCTAAGCGAACTTTATGGTCCCGGACAATGAACCCGAATTTTGCGAGTATTATGCCCCAAGTGATCGCGACGTGGTGCGAAGCAGAGGGACACGCCGTCACGTTCGGGTATTATTTAGGCGGTGAAGATATCGTAGAAGCCTTACCCGCGGACGACGACCTGGACCTTGTCATCATCAGTTCATACACACAAGCCGCCCAATTGGCGTATGCGTTGAGTAACTTTTACCGATCGAAAGGCGCGATGACTGTGCTTGGGGGACCGCATGCCCGGTGCTATCCCCAGGACGCAGCGAAATATTTTGACTACGTTCTGGGGTTCACAGATAAAACCGTTATCCACGATCTTTTGCAAGACTGTTCGCAGCACCGTCCAATCGGAGTTCACCTCTCAGCAGACAAACAACCGACCGTGTTTCCGGGTGTCCAAGAACGTTGGAAGTTCATTGACCTCGCACACCGCAAAGCCCCGTGGATTAAGTTGGTACCCATGCTCGGTAGTACCGGGTGCCCATATACTTGTAGTTTCTGTATCGATTCAGTCGTTCCGTATCAACCGCTGGACTTTGATACCCTGAAGTCAGATCTACGGTTCTTGTTGGGTAAGTTTAAGCGTCCACTGGTGGGATGGCACGACCCGAACTTCGGTATCCGATTCGATGCGTATATGTCTGCGATTGAAGAAGCCGTGCCGCAAAATAGTATAGATTTTGTCGCTGAAAGCAGTCTCTCGCTGCTCTCAGAACCCCACGTGCAGCGTCTGAAACGCAACGGATTTGTGGCAATACTCCCCGGAATTGAGTCGTGGTCAGACTTCGGGAACAAATCAAAGACAGGGAGAAACAGCGGCATTGATAAAGTCCGGAGGGTTTCTGAACAGGTGAATATGATCCTGAGATACGTGCCTTATGTCCAAACCAATTTTGTTCTGGGCATTGATGCCGATGAAGGCGTGGAACCCTTTGAGCTGACGAAACATTTCGTAGATATAACACCCGGTGCGTTTCCCGCGTATGCGTTGTTGACCGCTTATGGACAAGCCGCACCTTTGAACCTTGAATATCAACGCTCCGACCGTGTGATGCCTGTTCCGTTTCATTTCTTAGGCAACACGCAGTCGATGAATGTTAAGCCGAAAAACTATGCTTGGGAGACCTTCTACAAATCCATGATTGATTTGTTGGGACATTCGGTGTCGTGGAAATCAATTTTCAAGCGTTACAATTCAACGAAAGCATTGCTCCCGCGATGGCTGAACACGATACGCGGTATCTCAGAGTTTAAAAGAGTGCGTTTGTATCATGAAACTGTCCGTCAGTTCGATGAGAATCCGGGGTTCAAAGCTTTTTTTGAAGGTGAGACGCGAGAAATTCCACAGTTCTTCGTGAATCGGATACGCGAGGATCTCGGTGCCTTTTGGGAATGGCTCCCGGAGGGGGCACTCTATCATGATCAGAACGCCTATCTCAAGGAAACCCAGGAGACTTCGTTGACCCAGTTAGAGAACGTCTCCCTGCAATAAAAAGGTTAAGGGCTTGATTTAAAACAAAACGGGGTAATGCCGCTAAGCACTACCCCGTTTCGTGGTTAAGGT
>JAPPMR010000174.1:0-4056 GCA_028818995.1 Candidatus Poribacteria bacterium
GTATTTTTAGTTAATAAATTTACTGAAGGTTTATATTATAGGTTGGGTTAAGGAACGAAACCCGCCGAATGCCAAAAGCGCATGAGGCGTTGATTTGGCAGCGTGCCCAAACGTTTACGCTGCGTTGATTCCCTACGAGAACTATAATATGAAATTAGGATATGTGTTAAGATATTAAGGTATAGATATAAATCAGAAAGAGCGAAACGATACAAATAGGCGTCAATTTAAGAATTTTGATTTGTCCGATGCGGGCTCTTTAGTCCCGCTGAATCATGTAGAATGCCAAAAAGCGCATTCTACCAAAGGCATCCATAGCGTTGATTTGGCAATGAATTGCGCTTGGTGAATGTGCGTATGACATTCACATTGAACGGTCTATTTCTTAAAGGGACGTTATTTCAAGAAATGGTATAACGTAAAAGAGTTATCAACTCCAAGTTGATAACTCTATGTACGAGAGATTTGACATCCGCTCAATACTATAGTGGATTCCATAATTAACTTTACATCTGAGCTGTAGGAGGTAACTCCGATTCCCGACTAACAGTAGTTTCGTCGCGATTCGGAGATCGAAATCAACGGTATGAATGCCATTTAGGCATTCACCGCCTACAGAATATATGTAAACTTATTTACATAATTTACTATATTACGCAAGAACTCCAAAAATTGTCCAAACTATAGTATATGTACAGATTTCTTTAAATTTAATTTTGCCGATGCGTTGGGGAAACCAATTCATCATCAACTGATTCATATTGAACCGTCATAACCCATTCACCTGTGCCTCGCAATTGCACGTTGCACTTTTTCAACCACTCAATTAACGTTAGTTTGTCACGTGCTTCCCATTCGCAAACCATTCTGCCTGATAACGTATCACACAAAACACGGATATTATTCACATCATCGTTTGCTTCTTCTTGGAATCGTTTCAGCAATCGTGCTACATCTTGGCGCGTCATGCAGGCAATTGCATGGGCAGAAATAAATCTCATGCTTCAATCTTTCGCATATTGCAAGGAATTTGGGGCGACTTCCGTATCGCCCCATTTTTAGGTTTAATCGCGTGCAATGGGTGCACCGACCAGATTGCCCCATTCTGTCCAACTGCCATCATAGTTGCGAACTTTCTCATAACCGAGTAGATATTTCAGTACAAACCACGTATGCGATGAACGTTCACCGATCCGGCAGTAAGCGATGGTCTCTTTACTATCGTCAACACCTGCACCGCCGTAGATGGATGCCAATTCGTCGTGTGACTTAAAAGTGCCATCTTCTGCCACTGCTGTTGCCCACGGGATATTTGCTGCGCCTGGAATATGTCCACCACGTTGTGCAGTTTCGCTCATGCCCGGAGGTGCAATCACTTCACCCGAAAATTCTGCTGGTGAACGAACGTCAACGAGGTTGATAACACCTTGTTCAAGCGTGGGTAAAATGTTGTCCTTTGTTGAGCGGACGTTGTCATCAGGGAATTTCGCTTGATACCCAGTAGCAGCATAAGAAGGAACGTCTGTAACGAGTTCTCTGCCTTCATCAATCCATTTTTGGCGACCACCGTTCATTACCTTCAACAGGCTCTCATCGTGTTCGTAATAGCGGAATTGCCACAACGCGTACGTGGCGAACCAATTGTTATTATCACCATAAAAGATAACAGTGGTATCGTTAGCAATTCCACTGTCGTTGCAGAGTGCTTCAAATTGATCTTTCGTGAGAATGTCGCGCCGAATTTGGTCGCACAACTGTGTCTGCCAATTCAAACCGACTGCCCCTGCTATATGTCCTTCTGCATAGGCAGAGGTATCAACGTCAACTTCAAGTAGGCGGATGCCAGCATCGCTGCCGTGTTCGGCAACCCACTCCGTACTTACTAAAACGTCAGGATTAGCGTAATCAGCCATATCTATTTGCCTCCCTATCTGAATTTAAAATAAATTTCATTTTTTCGTCTTCATGTTTGTTTGTGTTTATATTATACGCTTTGGAATGATTTTTGTCAAATGTTAGGCGAATACCATTTTTCTGCTATTATATTAGAGCGAATCTCATAAATCATTTGTAGGGTTATTTGATCGGAAATCGGGCTTACAAGGTTTCCCTTCCACAAGAGATAATCCAGCGTTAATTATCTAACTCGTTTCCATAAGACAATTGTATTGTCAGCACTTCCACTGGCGAGTAAGTCACCATCAGGATTGAAGACAACTTGTGATACCCTGCCTGTATGCCCGTTAAGTGCTGCTTTACATGTTCCACTGGACGTATCCCATAAACGTACTGTATTGTCAGCGCTTCCAGTTGCCAGTATGGTGCCATCATGATTGTACGTGATAGTCCAAACTCTGTCCGAATGTCCGCTGAGTGTGGCTTTGTATGCTCCATTTTTCGGATCCCATAACCTTATTGTTTTATCAAAACTTCCGCCACTTGCGAGGATTTGGCCATCAGGACTGAAAACGGCACTATAGATATTGCCCCGATGTCTCCTAAGTGTTGTTTTACAATGTTGCGTGTTAATATCCCATAAGCGGACTGTTTCATCCGCGCTCCCAGTTGCCAGCGTTCTACCATCGGGACTGAAAGCGACACTTAAGACACTCCCGCCGTGCCCTGTGAATGTCCCTTTATGGTCGCCGCTAACAACATCCCAGAGTCGCGCTGTATTGTCCAAACTTCCAGTTGCAAGTGTAGTTCCATCCGGTGAAAACGCGACACTCCAAACCCAATCGGTATGTCCAGTGAGTGTCTTTTGCAGTTCACCACTTGTAGAATTCCACAAACGGACCGTGCCATCTTCACTAACACTTGCCAACAACGAGCCATCAGGATTAAAAGCGACAGTATTGACTGGAGATTTATGCGCAGTAAGTGTTATCTTTTCGGTGACGCTTATAGTATTCCACAGCTTTATTGTTGTGTCTAAACTTCCGCTTGCGAGTGTAGTTCCATCCGGCGAAAATGCCACGGAACGTACTGAGCGCGTGTGTCCAGTCAGGACAGAAAGCTTAATCATTGTCATGATTTATAGTTGCCAAGTTCGCTATAGTGAATTATAAACTATATGCCAAACCAATACCGACATTTTATTAAGAATATGTTTTGTCCATCATCTGTGAAACTGCTACCCAACCGATGCAACGGACGAAACTCAAGGTCTGCTTCCTTCACTGATTCTAAGGCAGCTTCACGCGATTGAGACCAGACGAAAAATAGAGTACTACCTGGTCGGAATTCCCAGCGGAGGACGGTGTTGCCTCGCAAGGAACGCCGATGGAAGTCACGATTCTCATTTAGTGGATACGGTTGAAACTGGTAAGACTTCGGTTCTATCAATTCTTTGAAGTTAGTATAATCACCAATAGTAATGAAAGGCTGCACGTAGAATTGCAAGCTTAGCGTTGGTGTAAAACTAATGTTTGCGCGCGTGGTGAAGTCTAAAGTGCGGTTATCGAGTTTCCCATAAACGTAATGTTGCTGCGTTTTACCATTGATATGCTTTTGAACGATATCTACCCATTGTGCATCCCGCTTCTGATAGTTATACCGTGGACCAACGGTAAACTCAACGTTAGATGCTATCTGAATGCGTAAACTGAACCGGATATCATATCCATACGAACGTCTGTCGTCAACCCATGAGAAGATTGGATTCAGTTCTAATTGAACCATTTTGCGGCTGTCAGTTGCCAGCCGGGCGGCAACCCACCAACCCGGTGGATTTTTAATCAATGTGCCGCCCCGTCTTACGTCTTCATCACTAAACGATTCAAAGTTACGTGCAACCCAGAGTTCGTAGTCCCAATAGTTTTTAAAACGACCAATTGTCCATATTTCCGAGAAATTTTTGATATTCACCCTGTCGTAATTCCAAGTGCGCCAGCCATAAAGCCCAAATCTGACACGGCGGAAGATGCTAAATGGATACTCTTTGCGTATCGTGAAGTCGTAATTCCAATCTAATTTGTCACTACGTTGATGGTAGCCGAGGTCATTTGTCTCGAAAGCGGGAGAGAGTGCTTTAAAATCGGTATCAAATCTTAACCA
>JAPPMR010000174.1:4066-5681 GCA_028818995.1 Candidatus Poribacteria bacterium
TGGGCGATGTAGCCCGATTTACGGGCATCAAGTTCCCCCACCTGACTTCCTGCTAAGGTGCCGCTTATTAGGAAACGTTCCTGGACAAACTTCAAATTCCAATCAAGTCCACCTACATAAGCAGCATTGGAATTTTGGCGATGGACAGCGGTGGTTATCAACCCAACACGAGAATTTCCCTTTAACACGTCTTGATTGATTCGCCCTACAAAGTGGTTCGTCAAAGGTTCAATGAGATATTTACTTCTATTGCCGTTTTCCTTGATTTGGGCATATTCGGGTGCGGTGACTGCCTCCATAATACCGAAAGAAGTCCTACTTTGGGTTCTGCCGACAATTTTTGCAGCACCGAGAATCGTTGTAGATTCAGGACGGCTCAGTTCCTCTGCACCAGTGGGGATATCAAAATGTCCCGGGCGCCGTCCAATACGGCGGGAATAAAAGAAACGATGTCCACTGGTTTCAAAGATAGATACTCCTTTGACAAAGAAGGGACGACGTTCCTCAAAATACTCTTCATAAGCTGAGAGATTTAAGCTGGCAGGGTCTGCTTCTACCTGTCCAAAATCGGGGTTGATTGTGGCATTAAGTGTCGTTCCAGTGCTAATCCCATATTGGATATCAGTGCCAATATTTCCCCACAAATCTGTTTCGCTATTGAGGATTGTCCTGCCCATCGCATAAGGCACAATTTCAATATGTCGGGAGGGGTGTATATCTTTGATGCCAGTTAGGTCTCCCAAGCGGGCCACCCAGCCGGGCTCATCTTTCTTAATCAAACGCCAATGGGCATCCTCTTTTTTTCTGCTAATATACCGATTAACTTGGAGTCCCCAAACATATTCATCCTTTGGAGAAAAACGCAGCACATGAAACGGGATTTTGTATTCGACTGACCAACCATCCGCGTGAATTTGCGTCTTGGCATCCCACACACCATCCCATGTCCTGTCGGGATATTTATTATCTGAAATGATACCGTCTGTCACGGATCCTGAAGGATGCACAGTAAACCAGAAAGCACTTTGTCTGTTGTAGTGTGGATCAATGTTAATATTGACTTTATCTGAGTCAACAAAAACATTGTCACGTCTGATTAATTGGGTATCTATTTTATCTGGTTCACTGTCATAACACATGATTCCAAAGTAGAGTGCATCGTCATCGTAGACGATTTGGAACGTAGTGCGTTCAGAAGCGGGTTCGCCTTCATCGGGGTCGCGTTGACGAAAGCCTTCGTGGATGGGTGCGGTTTTCCAGATGTCGTCGTCTAAGACGCCATCCAATTTTGGCGGTGTACCTTCAATACGGATAGCTACTGCTGTGCGGTGTGCTGAGGTTTCTTCGGCTTCAGCTAATAAATCGCCTGAGGGTTGAAGCGCGAAAAAAATCACAATCAATCCCCAGGCGATCCGGTAGTCTAAATCAATTGTCATAATGCTTTTGTGCTCCTTCGCGTGTATTCATTCAACCTTAAAACTTTAACGGATGAACTTTATATCAAAGCCTCCTACCAAAGAAGTTGTGGATGTTTTGGGGCACAGGTTCACTATTACATTGCTTTGCCTTTTTTGATGTCTCCCCAAGTTGTTGTTAATCTGCCTAAAGGAGAAAC
>JAPPMR010000323.1:0-4940 GCA_028818995.1 Candidatus Poribacteria bacterium
ATATTACCGATTGGATGTTGACAAATTTCCAAAAGCGTTACCCAAATGACTCCATCACAAAGTGGAACATCTTCTACTATACCTACGGGCTCCTGCATCATCCTGATTATCGCGAGCGGTATCAGGAAAACCTCAAACGTGATTTGCCGCATATTCCTTTCGCTGAAGACTTCTGGGGATTTTCAAAAGCAGGGGCGCGGTTGGCAGACCTCCACATCAACTACGAATCACAACCCGAATACAGTAAACTCAATCCTATAGAGACACCGGGAATGCAAGTAGATTTGGCTGTAGAGCGGATGAAATTCTCCAAAGATAAGACGCGTTTGACATACAACGACTTTCTGGCGTTAGAGGGCATCCCTCCGGAGGTGTTTGAGTATCGGTTGGGGAATCGGTCTGCGCTGGAGTGGGTGGTGGATCAGTATCGTGTCAAGGTAGACAAACGGAGCGGCATCGTCAACAATCCGAATCGTGAGGAAGATCCAGAGTATATACTTCGTTTGATTGGGCAGGTTATTACGGTGAGTTTGGAGACGGTAGAGATTGTTGAAGGATTGCCTGCATTACAGTAAGCAAGCACTGGACATTTCTGCAACCTTAAAATTGTATTATTGAGGTAAATAATGGTTGAAAAGATCGAAATATGGATCCTAACAAAGATAGTTCCAGCGTTTTTAAAAGAGCACTGGGGATGGTTTAAGAAGAAATACCAAGAGTCAAAGAACGCTTCTCATGACTATGGTAAGCACTATAAGGAACGTCACGGCCAACTTAAAATATCCTGCCTTGAAATGCAATCACCAATATCACTTGAAAAGGTTTATGTAGCTGTTCGCCTCTTAGATCAGGAAAAAGCAATCCAATATGGATCTCTTGAAAATATTGAAACGGAATTTCGAGAAGGAACTAACATAGATTCTGAGTCAAGTTTTGATGAACGGCAATATGGAATGATAGTTGCCAATGATGAACAGTATTTGATGGTACTCGGCGGCCCTGGTGTCGGAAAATCAACTTTTCTTCGCAAGGTCGGGCTTGAAGCACTGAAAAGAAAGAATGGCAACTTCCAACACGAGTGCACCCCTGTTCTTCTTGAACTGAAAAGATTCACCGAGAATTCGATTGATATTGAGGCAATGATTACCCATGAGTTTAGAGTATGTGGTTATCCATACCCTGAGCAGATGATGAAGACTACATTGGAATCAGATAAACTCCTTTTACTCCTTGATGGACTTGACGAAGTGCCAAAGGAAAATATTAATAAGGCTGTTGACAAAATTGGGGATTTTGTCAATCAGTATAGTCGGAACCGCTTCATTACTTCATGTCGAAAAGCGGTAAATATAAGGGGGTTTACACAATTTACTAATGTGGACATGGCAGACTTTGACGATTCACAGATTAAAAGGTATATTAACAATTGGTTTCCATTAACATCTAATGGATCGCCCCAGCAACCTGATGATGAAATAACGACTGCCGATTTGTGTTGGGAGGCGTTGAATATGCCATATCATCAAGCAATCAAAGAATTAGTACGGAATCCGTTATTACTTGCACTTCTGTGTGTGGTTTACGAGCACTTGCAAGACTTGCCGCGAAATCGCTCAGAGTTTTATGAGAAGGCAGTCAACATTTTTCTTAAAAAGTGGCCGGATGAGAAACATGTTAGCCGAGACTTGTTAGTAAGCCAATACTTGAACGTTGGAGATGAAGAGCATCTGCTCTCTGAAATTGCAGCAAAGAATTTTGAGGAAGATCGTCTACTTTTCACAGAAAAGGAACTTATTGATCAGATTAAGGAGTTCGGTGAACACAATTCCATTACATTGTCAAATGTTGAGACTCGCAAAGTTTTGGAGGCCATTACCGTCGAGCAAGGATTTTTCGTAGAGAGAGCGAGTGGGGTTTTTACTTTTCTTCATCTGACCTTTCAGGAGTATCTGACAGCGAATTATTTTGCTAGTACACAGTCAATCCAGAGATTGGTGACGGATCATTTACATGACAAGCGATGGCGAGAGGTTTTCTTATTCGCTGCTGAACTACTGCCGGAGCCAGACAGTTTACTTATAGCGATGGAAGCCGAAGCTGCGAAGTCTATCAACACTGATGGACTTAAAGCACTGATCCGATGGGCAGGACGAATCACAACTGCCTCGGACAACCTATACAGTGAACTCGCCAAACGAGCATTTGCGATCCGCCAATATTTTTTTCTTAGAATATTCAACAAAATCCATGAAACAGTTAGCTGTGAAACCAGGCAATCTCGCAACTATGTCCTTAATTTCGAGTACTACCTTGACCGTAACTTCTGGCAAGACCTTCTCCTCTATGAAAACATCTACCCCTACCTCTACCTAGACTTTTATCATGACCTTTATCAGGACCTCGACCTTGACCTTTACCTCTATCAAGATCTTTACCGAGACCTCCAGCTTAACTGCTACCTTGAGCTCTACCTTGACACTTATCGAGAACTCTATCGAGACTTTGTTAACTATCTTTACCTTGACCACGACCAAGCCCTATTTCTTTACCACGACTTTTACCGTTATATGGATAGAAATTTTCTATCTTCTGTCTTCTCTAAATTTGGAGATAGGTTCGACAGAGAACTCAGCGGACGGATAGAACTTGTTGAGCGCGTGGAACAGATGAAAATCTTTAACGAGGTGGATTTACAACGAATGGTCAAGCGGTTCAAAGCACAATGGAAATACATTGAGGCATCGGGGAAAGGGAAATCTGTTGAATCTCCAGCGGAGTCTATTCACGACACATGGCTTTCTGTTTTGGGTATCACTGACGAGATGCTTTCGATTTCACATGAAGAGATGGAAAACTACATTCAATATCTTCGCGCAGTAGAACTCATTGTCGTCTGCAAAGAAGCGGCTGGACGTGTGTCACTTGACGTATGGCAGGAAATTGAAGATCGGCTACTGACTTCGGATGCAGAAGGATTTGAAGGTTAAAGATTAACCGGATTGTAGCGCGGATGTGTTAGGTTCACTACGACGTCCGATACATTACGCCACATAAAAACAGCGAGGATGCCTGCAGGTTTGACTTTCCTTCTGTATGTTCAACTTGAGGGAAACACCCAAGTAAAACGCCTACCCACTACAAGGGCGGTTAGCAGTCAAAGAGAGTAAGGAATCGGAGTTCCCTCCTACAAGAGCAGTCAGCAGTTAGTTATTAGAACTCGAAAGGGTCGGATTTTTCCAATACACAATGCCCGAATACACACCACGACACTTTCTCCAGATAAAAACTTTGCACACTCAATGATATAAGGGAAATTAGGGATGGGAAAGGATTTAGATTAATCCTGAGGATTACATATAGTGACGGAATGAAGGATGAGGCTCACGGTTTGGTCCCACTTCTGCCATGATACCCCCGACCCTCCGAGAAAAAAAGAGGGTTACGGGGTGAGCACTGCTCATGCTTGCTGTATTCCAATTCATGCGGGCGAGCCCCAAGATATCTGAGGCGGCCTGATGCATGTCAACATCATCATCGCTCACAAGTTTTACAGGGGCGGGAATATGAGGTCCGGGATATGTCCGCCACTCAGGCATATAACCCGTAGTGAATAGATATGTGGCTGTCTCATTCACTGTACAGAGAGTCCCTCTCCTTGGTGGATATGTTCCATACGTTAAGAGCCGAAACTGTGTCGGCATAATGTTAATTAATTCTACTATTGGAATATTGCGAAAACCACGGCGAAAACCTTCTTGTTCTGAGTCGTCAAATCTTGATGTCTTATGAAGCACAATACGCTGCGGATTACCACCTGTCTGTTCACTGTATTCTTGAAGAACTCGATTTGCGAGTTTGGCCGCCTGATCCTCTGTTAGATGCACATTACGCCCCTGCTTTCCATGCCAAGGAATAGCTTCGCCGCGCAGTGCAAATCCTTCGCCACGGGTTGAGAAGGCTTGTGCTAAACTTGAATAGACGAAATGTTGTTGTGGTGTTCGTAGATGATGAAAACTGATGCCTACAAAGCAGGTTTCCGGCCCGTCCGCCTTAAACCGCCACGGTATACCTCCTGCTTTGTAATAGAGCCCCACGCTCATGTTCCACGCCCGCGCAGCAGCGTCTTGATTTGTATCCTGATCCTCAAATAAGTTATCTGTCCCGATCTGAATTGGTGTTCCAAGTTCCATTGCTCGGGCTTTCAACGCTCGCCTGAAATCGCGATTCAGTAAGTCTTCTTCGGTCTCTTCTATGTCGTCAAATAAAAGTAGTTGCCCACTTTCACGCTCAGCTTGTCGTTGTTTAATATGTTTGCGCTGCGTTGGACTTAAAGAACTTGAGATACTCCAACAAGTTTGAACAACTTCTTTGGGCAGACAGCATACCACGATATCGGTGCTATCAGCTAGTTGATCTAGGCTGTTTGCATAAAGATCCAAGACCGCCTCAAAACGGGATGGATTGTTTTTTGACAGCGCATCTCCAAGCTTATCATTGTCAATTTCTACTATCCACTGCGTGTCCAAGGCAAGCGAAGCCCGGAAAACCGATTCAAATCCGAGGAAATCCAAATATTGAATGGAATCTTTAATGTCTGACAAAATAGGAGCACGACACCGTTCAAGCCATTTTGCCCCCCTTTTTAGCAACTCAGCGTTACCGACTAAACCGACGCGAAGTTCTCTTTTGTGGGTGTTCCCAAAACGAAGATCAAAGGGCCCTGCTTCAATGAGGCCTATTTTTGGATCACTGAATCCACCCGGCGAACCGAGTTCAATATCGGGTGTCGGTAATTGGGTGACTTCCATCTGAATTAACATCTGTTTCCTCCGCCAATCGTGGAATTTCTTCTGAGAATTCAGATTCCAACTGTGCTAATTGGCTTGCATCCAGTCTCTCACGCGATTCAATGCCCCATGCATCATCTCCAAAATCAGGTG
>JAPPMR010000323.1:4950-5640 GCA_028818995.1 Candidatus Poribacteria bacterium
ATTTGGCTTTTATCCAGTTTGTGCTTCTCGTTTGCTGAAATTATTTCCGTTTGGACATTGTCTGGATCTGTATTCAGTGCGAAAGTGCCATATTTGCCTTTCGAGAGCACCTGTGTCCAGAACACGAGATCGTTATGGATGACCTTATTATAGTCCCGACTCTGTCGCTTTGTAGAAAACCTGTTAACTAAATCCCCTGACAAAAGCACTGCTTTCCCGTTAGTAGTGAAAACATAACTTGGAAGCAACACAAGCGTCCACACATCACCAAAGCGTTCAAACCGAAACCAAAAAGCCTTATGCTCCCAGTAACGATCTCTTTTTTTTACGACCGTGCGGGTTGCCCGACGCAAACGTGCGTGGTATTTGATCTTTCGCAACTCTCCGGCGGTTCTAGGGAAATATGCGCGCTTTCGTTTCTTATCTACCCAGAGTCCTTGTGCTTCAAGGTGTCTATAGAAACACTCATTAATCAACCAAATGAAGCGTTGCTCGTCGCACTTATCAGTAAACTCTTCAACCGTCATCTTTCCGATATCGTTTGGGTCAATTACAGTATAGAGCGGATTAGTTGATGTTGAGAGATCATGGAAAGTAAAAAGTTGTCCATTATAAAGCATAAATGGCGGTAACCAATCCGCCCCCGTTTTTTCCCAGACTTCCTTTGCTCTACGCATATCGGTTCCAGCA
>JAPPMR010000996.1 GCA_028818995.1 Candidatus Poribacteria bacterium
GATAGAAGTTGATGGCTTCGGAACGCTTTCAAACCCTGTGAAACAACTGTAAGAGGTGTTGTATGCAAGACACCGAGTCATATATCGGTAGGCACAAAACTGAATTAGATACGCCCGCGCTGTTAATTAATCTGGATAAAATGGAGGCAAATATCCAGAAGATGGCAGACTATTTCAATAATGTCAGCGCAGAACTTAGACCTCATCTCAAAACACATAAAACGCCGATTATTGCGCACAAACAGATTGAAGCGGGGGCAATAGGAATAACTTGTGCAAAATTGGGTGAAGCGGAGGCAGTAATTCATGCGGGAATTCGAGATGTCCTAATTGCTAATCAGATTGTAAGTCCACATAAGATAGCACGCCTCATCAACCTTGCAAAGCACTCTGAGATTATGGTTGCTGTGGATAACGCACACAATGTCCAAGATATTTCTGAAGCAGCAAAAGCGAAAGGCGTAACTATCAGAATTTTAGTGGAAGTCAACATCGGAATGGATAGGTGTGGTGTTGAACCCGGTCAACCGACACTTGAATTAGCACGCCAGATACACCAAAGTCCAAACCTAAAATTTGAAGGATTGATGGGATATGAGGGACATACCGTAGCAAAACCGGACAGAACCGAGCGTGAGACGGCTACACGGAAATCCATGCAACATCTGATTGAAACGAAACATTTTGTTGAAAAGCAGGGTGTAGAGGTTTCAATTATGAGCGGTGGTGGAACAGGAACTTTTGACATCACAGGCAGTATTCCTGAAATGACTGAGGTGCAGGCTGGCTCTTATGTCTTTATGGATTCTACTTATCGCAATGTTCAAGGCATTGGAGAAAAGTTTGACAGCGCATTGTCAGTTTTGGCAACCGTCGTCAGTCGTCCCGAACAAGACCGCATCATTGTAGATACAGGCTTGAAGGTGCTCACAAAGGAATTCGGTATACCACAACCGATCGGGATTCCAGGACTTGAAATGACAGGGCTTTCAGAAGAGCATGGCAAAATGATGGTATCCAATGGAGATGTTTCTCTTACACCAGGGGATAAACTGGAAATTTTACCGACACACTGTTGTACAAATGTTAATCTACACGACAGATTTTTCGGAATTCGCAACGAGATAGTTGAATCTGTCTGGGAAATTACTGCAAGAGGAAAATCACAATAATGATAACAACTACAACGAATACAATTGAAGGCAGGCAAATCGGACAATATCTTGGTTTAGTCACAGGTGAGGCGATCATGGGAGCAAATATCTTTCGTGATTTTCTCGCTGGTATTACAGATATGATTGGCGGGCGCTCCGAAGCTTATGAAAGCAAACTTGCTGATGCACGGGAAACCGCAATCCAAGAAATGCAAGAAATCGCGCAACGTCAAGGTGCAGATGCTGTCCTCGGTATTGACATTGACTATCAGGTGCTTGGCTCCAGTAACGGTATGTTGATGGTTACCGCCACCGGAACTGCTGTTAAACTGAATAAATGAAAAGTTTATATAACAACAGATATAAAATACGTTTTAAAACGAGTTGTGCTAAATAACTTTTAGCAACTAATTGTTTCACATAAATAATGGTTTGTCCAAATATCCTTCATTAGTTGAGACGCTCTTTAGTCCCGTAGGGACGATATGTTTATAGAAAAACGGCAATAACGTCCTCTTTAGTCCCGTAGGGACGATATGTTTATATGACGACACCTAATATCTGTGAAAATAACAAAAACAATAAGTTAACTGGCACAAGTCGTTACTTCACTTCGTAAGGCATATAACCAGTTATTTACTATGGTGAATATAAAAACAGTTAAAAAACAGAATTTCACAGGAGGAATGCGGTGCAAAATTTAATTTCCACATTTAAACTAAATGCTAAACGTAATAACTTAATAGGGATGCTCGCTGTTAGTCTCTTTATTTTTACACAATCAAGTTTAGATGCTTACATTTCAATACCTTATACTATTCCGGAAATTGCAAGTGAGAGTACCAACATAGTCTTTGGAACTATCTCAGATGTTAACACCAAACGAAAGACTGCTGATTTTAAGGTTGAACAAAACATCAAAGGTAAAAGTCAATTTGACGTGATTAAAATTCGCTTTGATTATTTTAAAGGCGAGGAAGACCACAGAAAAGAGATAGCACAATTTCTGAAAGTGGGAGAACCGATTGTTGTTTGTTACGAAAAAAAAGAAGGTCGGATTAACAGTCTTGCACATACAAGAGGAAAATGGTTTCAACTCCTGGTTGTAAAAGATAAAGAGAGAGGTTGGGTTAGGTGGGGGTTCACCCATTTTGAAGTCAAACTCAATCAGTTCAAAGTTTCAAGAAGAGATTCAACTCCTGAATTCCAGGAAGAGTTACGCGCAATGTTTGGCGAAGATGCTATTCAACTTCTTCTTTTGTACAAAGACGATTATGAAGCAGAGATCCCTATTATCTCCGGAATCAATAAGGTGAAAGATAATTGGATTGCCTATAATCAGACAGAGGATCGTAATCTACCGGGACTCAATAGGACAAATATTTTGTGGCTTGGGTGCCGCTCAATCGGCAGAGACGGTCGATACAAGCTTAACAACGGTCAAGAAAAACGGATTAAAGATTTTGTCAAAAACGGAGGGGTAGTTATTGTTTCTGGTCAAGATAGCGATCCAGAAAGCCCTTGCGGTGATGGTTGGTTACCTGAGCCTCTCAAAGGTGTAGAAAGCAAACACAGGAATGATTTCCAAACCACATCCAAAGCAGGCGATCTCTTTAAAGCACCGCACCGTATCCGTTCAGGCAATCTTTCACTTGATGACTCTTGGAATGGTTGGAACGATAAATACGAAGTTTTGGCAACAACTAATGGTGGTAAGGAAATTGTTGTCGCTAAATTGAGATATGGAAAAGGCATGTATCTTGTTACGAGTCTCCATAACAATAGAAAAGAACAAGTTGCCCAAAACCGTGGGATGCTCGAGAATCTTATGCATTATGCAGTAGCATACTTGGATAGATCCAAATAGACGGGAGTTTCAAAGTATGAGAAAAGCCACATGGATATTGACTTTATGTCTCATATCGGTTTTGGTCTGTTTTACGGCTACCGCGCATGCAGTAATTCCGCAACTTATCGGTCCTCTCACTGCATTGCTTAGCATTATCCCGGCAATCCTTACATTTGTCGGTGTAGCAATTATGACCTCACTTATATTTGCGCGCGATACAACGAAGATGTATTTTTACAAGCTGCGTGATTTTCTTACTGTTCGCAGAGTTATTGTATCTATCGTTAGTTTGGTTGTCCTCGTTGGATTAGCGGTATTAACGTATCAATTTGTTGGGAAGGGAATAGGTCAAAGCACCACCTCAATGGGTGGGGACAGTCAGCAAACGGGTGTTAAAAATGCGGGAACAGGCACGGCATGGACAACATTCAGAAGCAATGCGAATCGCACAGGCCACGTTGATGACTTACCCGGTCCAACAAGTGGAGACCTCTCATGGGTTTTTAAAGCGAAAGGAACAAAAACGGTTCAATTCCATTCATCACCGACTATCGTTGGCAACCGCCTCTATATTGGTGCTACCAGTGGGGCAGTCTTTTCTGTTAGCGGCGCAACCTACTGTATTGATACAGATACAAATGAACTCATCTGGCGGCACGACTCAAAGATTCCTATCTTTTCATCTCCTGCTGTTGTGGCAGGTAGAGTTTACATAGGCGAAGGTTTTCATTATGATAGTGGATGTCAACTCCGATGTCTTGACGCAAAGACAGGTGATCCCATCTGGAGTTTCACAACTACAAGTCATGTTGAGTCAACCCCGTTTATTACGCAGGGAAGACTCTATTTTACTGCTGGTGCGGACGGTATTTACTGTCTTGACGCGCTGGCAGGTGAGCAAATTTGGCATTTTCCTGCTGTTCACGCGGATATGTCTCCTTTAGTTAAGCATGGTAAGGTTTACTTCGGTACCGGTTACGGGCAGTATAAAATCTATGCTGCGGATGCTGAAACAGGTGCCGAAATCTGGTCAAAACCGATGCCGTATCCCGTTTGGGGCACCCCAAGTGGACGCGATAACTTGGTCTTTTTCGGTTTAGGCAGAGGAAATTTTTCTGAAAGTGATCCTATTCCAAAAGGGAAGGTTGTGGCTGCAAATACAGAGAACGGGGACACCGTGTGGGAATATGAAGCAGACGACGCAGTCCTCACTGCTATTGCCGTACATAACGATTTTGTAACCTTTGGTTCGCGGGATGGATTTGTCTATACACTCACAGCGACAGAAGGAGAAGTCCATTGGAAAACCTATCTTAAAGCACCTGTTGTATCATCACCTGCTATCACACAAGATTCAGTTTATGCTGCTACGGAAGCAGGACGAATCTACTGTCTCGCAATTGATGATGGCAGCATCAGATGGGAATATGATACACAAAACGTAAAATATGGGTTGAAACTCCTTTCTTCTCCCGCTATCGCAAATGGGAAACTATATATCGGTTCAAGTGACAGGTACATATTTTGCTTAGGTGGCAAGGAAGTTGACCAAGCTTTTGAAGATCGCTAATTCGGTGTTGATTTGAACAAAATCTTATTTATAATGTCTGATTAGAGAACGACTTAATTTGTTACATTATTATCATGTAAACTGCGAACTACGTACGTTACGTTTGCTTTACAGACGATAGATTAACCTCTAATAAGGAGAGAAAAAGATGAAAAAGATGAAAAAGTTTTTGATTGCAATTACCCTATTGCTATTTCTCACAGCCATAGCAGCTGATGCACAATGGCGTAGCAAAACACACGACGTTTACAACGCACTTCAAAGAACCCTTGACATTAAGATTGATGGTGAACTTGACGACAAAGAAGGATGGGAAGCTGTCTTTGACACAGTCAAAGGGACTAATGGCGACCCCTTTTGTGGTGTAGAATTTGAAGGCGTTGGCGGGTCAGTTAAAGTTTTTGAAGAACACGCTGGCGGTAAATGGGACGGTGCCGATGACCATGAAACATGTTTTGCATTCGTTTGGGATCCTGATGCCATTTATATTGCATTGAGTGTTACGGATGACGAACATCAAAATGGCGGTGCAGCCTGGAATGGTGATAGCCTACAGATGGCATTTGAACCAACTGGCAAGCGTGCTGGGACACTCTTTCTCTATAACGTTGCGTTAGCCGAAGCGGCAAATCTCATCATTCATAATGAGACCTTCCCCGGTGCTCCAGGACTTGTTGCTGAGGAAGATGTCGCCATAACCCGAAACGAAAACAAAAAAGAAACTTATTATGAAATAGCAATCACCCCTGAAGATTTGGGGTTGAAAGCTCCGTTTAAAGAAGGTTACGAACTCGGAGTTGGACTTTGTGTTAATGATGGAGACAAAGCTGCCGGCCAAGGCGGACAAAAAGGCTGGAGTGGTTGGTACCCGCACGCTGTTGTCCACGGAAAGAATGCTGAAAAAACCGGTCTTGTCAAACTTACCGATGAAACGCTGGCAGTTGAACCTTCTAATAAATTAACGACGACGTGGGGAAGACTAAAATCTACCCAATAGATGTCAAT
Organism: Candidatus Poribacteria bacterium; assembly: GCA_028818995.1. The sequence continues at coordinate 5,579 of JAPPMR010000996.1, forward strand.
TTAAGAATATATCGTATTGTTGAAGG
>JAPPMR010000894.1 GCA_028818995.1 Candidatus Poribacteria bacterium
CCTTATAATTGTTGTTCCATTGCATAAGCGATGCTCTCATCACCCATCGGTGCAGGCGACACGTCAATGCCAACAAACTTTATGCCCCATTTCTGTGCGAATGCCTGCGCTAACGAAACAATTTTTTGTCCTTCTTCTTCCATAACTGTTTTGAGGTTTTGCAGAGCAGTTTCCAAATTGGGGGCATCTGTGAAAGCATCTTGCACAAGGTCTGCCGCTTGCCATCCGATGCCGAAGTTAGTTTGGGTATCATACCAGAAAGCAGCTGGGAAGAAAGGGGTATTTGGTGGACAGTTCATCAACGCAGCAAAGCGGAGGTTGCCGTAGCCATCATCAGTTTGGTGTGCTATCTGTTGAATGATGTTCGCAGTGCTTTCGGTGATGCCCGAGTCAATCTGACCAGATTGTGTTGTAATGGTAGTCGTGGCAAAAAGCGATTCGCTTTGGACAATTACATCGGTGAGCAGTTCAAGATGTTTTGTGGCGTGCTGCGCTTCTGGAGAGATTGTGCCTAAACTGAGGAATTCAATCCCTAATGTCTTGGCATTAGACTCTAACTTAAGGATTGTCCCTACATTTCGTGCTTCATTCCAGATTTGACAACTTACGCGTGTTGACTGTACCTGATAGTCGTTTGCTTCAAAGTGGGTTCGGCATGCGGCGTTAAATTCGGCTGCCTGTTTGAGGTAGGAACCAAAAAAAGGGTCAGGTATACCTGTGGTAATGGTTCGGATCTTCATGTGTGGTTAACGTCATCTTCTCCATAAAGTCCGAGATTTCGGTAGCGTTCATAACGTTGTTCAATCAGTTCTTTCTCCGTCATCTCCATTAATTCTGTAAGATGCTTCCGAATTGCGCGTTTGACGTTTCGTACTGCAGCGTCAGGGTCCCTATGTGCGCCACCCAGAGGTTCGCGAATAGCCTGGTCAATGATGTTTAACTTAAGTAGGTCTGGGGCGGTCGGTTTATAGCCTTCAGTTGCTTCAGGCGCGTGTTCACCTTTGTCTTTCCATACAATACCGCTGCATGCCTCTGGTGGAGCAACACAGTAGACAGCATATTCCATCATCAACACGCGATTTCCGACTGCAATTGCTAATGCGCCACCGCTGCCACCTTCACCGATAATAACGACAAGGATTGGGACGCGCATCTGCATCATCTCAGCAAGATTATCAGCGATTGCTGCTGCCTGTCCATATTCTTCGGAACGGAGATCGAAATGTGCCCCCGGTGTATCAACAAAGCAGATTAGAGGGCGGTTGAATTTGTTTGCTAACTGCATCAAACGTCTCGCTTTTCGGTAACCTTCTGGGTGTGTATAACCGAAGTTCATCTCCTGTCGTTCTTCGAGGTTTGTGCCTTTCTGTTGTGCCAGGTAGACGACAGGTTGTTCATCAAACCATGCGAAGCCACCGATGAGTGCACGGTCATCTCCATACAACTTATCGCTATGAAGTTCGACCGGTTCGTCAAGAAGTTCGTTGATATACAAGGAGGCTTGTGGTCTTTGCGGATGCCGCGCTAATCGCACTTTATCCCAGCGGCTCAGCTTTTGGAAGGTCTGCTTTGTAAGCGTGTCGGCATTCTGTTTCAGTGCGGCAATACCTTCTGTGAGGTCTAACTCAGGATGTTCTTCCGCGAAAGCATCCAGTTGTACGAGATGTCGTTCCAATTCAATGAGAGATTTTTCAAAATCTAATTCAGATGAATTCACAATAATTGTCTTCCTTAGTTACGTTTTTTATCTCGCTGGAGGTTATGATTCTTAATGAAAAAAACAGGATTGATTAACGCATAGGTATAAATTATTCAGACTCGTGTTGGGTTTGAGATAACCAATTTTTAAATCTTTTAACAGGTTCATGTAGACGTAGACGTTGAGATAACCATTTGCCTAATGTCTTAACAGGCGATCTCGATAGAAGAACGATTACATACAATAACCATATACTTACAAAACATTGCCACCCAATAAGCAAGAAAGATAATGGGGATTCCCATAATCCAGTAATAAACATAACACACAATGGAAATACAATGGAAATAACCCATGTAAAATTTTTGAGAGTCTTTTTCCAATTATGATTAACTTCACTCATAACAGTTCCTTTTGAAATTACTTGGGCACTCTGGGCTAGTGAGGTTAGGAAACCTCGCCTACCAGTGAATGTAAGAGGCACAATGAATTGCGCTACTACAAACACCGCAAATTCCAAAAAAAACACCGCAAATTCCAAAAAATATTCATTGAATTTTATAATTCGCTATATTATCCGCTTGTCTTTGTAAATTGTTTACCGGGCAACTGCTCAATAGCACCTTTGAGTTCCAGCATCAAAAGAACACTGGAAACTTGGCTAATCGGCAGCTGCGTTGTCCGAACAATAGCATCAATATGCGATGAGGGTATTTCTATCGCATTGAACACCGTTTTTTCGTCAGTTGTTAAATCTGGTGGTGGGACTACGGGGGCAGTCGTTTTCTTTTCTGTAGCGGTTGTTTTTGGAGTGGTGCTGCTTGTCTGATTAAGATCGCTCTTCTCAGCAGACGGTATTTCTGGAATTGCTGCTGCTTTTTCTGACCCTGGTGTAAGGGCAGATACTTGACGTAAGGCATGTTGCGGTAACGCTTCTAACAAATCATCTACAGTGCTGATAAGTTTCGCACCGTTATCAATCAACTTATGCGTGCCAGTTGATAACTCAGAGAATATTTCCCCCGGTACAGCGAACACCTCTCTGCCTTGTTCACTTGCGAGTCGTGCAGTAATAAGTGCGCCACTCCGATTCGATGCTTCTACCACAACGGTTCCGAGTGTCAATCCGCTAATGATACGGTTGCGTCTGGGAAAGTTCTCTGATCTCGGTTTCATACCCATCGGGAATTCAGAGACCAATGCACCGGACTCTATGACTTTTTCAACCAATTCACTATTAGCTGCAGGATAGATCAGACTAAGGCCGTTTCCCATCACAGCAATTGTTCGACCACCTGCCTCAAGTGCGCCTCGGTGTGCACAAGTATCTATTCCCTTTGCAAACCCACTTATCACTGTTAGACCGCGTTTAGCAAGCTGATAACTTAGTTGGTAACTGACACGTCGCCCATAATCTTTTGCTTGCCGAGACCCAACAAGCGCAATGCTCAATGCATCTTCTGGCTTCAGTTCACCTCTGACGTAAAGGATAAGGGGAGGTGTGTCAATTTCCTTCAACAGCGGCGGATATGCCGCATCATAGAACGTTACAATTTGACATCCAAATTCGTGTATCAATTCCAGTTCGCGTTCTAATGGACATCCGAGTTTTTTGTGGATCAATCGCTCACGTGCTGTTGGCGCAAGACCTTCAATGTTTTGCAATTCTTGCGAAGAAGCACTTAACACCTTTTCAGCACTACCCAAAATCTTGATCAAGAATTGAACGGTTTTCGGTCCAATACCTTGAATTAGGTTGAGATGGAGAAGATTCGTGGTTTCCTGAGATAACATCGTTTATATTCTACCGTAAAAGGCGTAGCATATAGTTTGTGTAATCCTACGGCTTTTGAGGAAATGAACCTGATGAACTGTATTCACTGCGTGGATGATGCTTCAGCAGGTGTTGGCAGTGCATAATAGAGTTCTATTTCCTGAATCTTTCTGTGCTCTGTGGCACTTGGCGCACCGCCGTCAGCTCGTTTTGTACGGCTTTGCCCTCCGACGCGTCGCGAATCCCATCTACGCGGCACTTTCAAGCGAAATTTCTTGGTTATGATCGGGTTTCTGAGTGTAAATTTATATTCAGAACGCATGTTATCGCGCACTTGATTTACTGTAACCCACTTTCCACCGTCATCCATATATTGAATCTCAAAGACCTCCAATTGTCCCTCTTTTGCCTTGATGACAACTTGTTGGATCGTCTGAGGAATATTCCAGCTTAAGACTGCCTCGGTGAAATTATCCGATTCTCGCTGTGAGGCAACATCTCTCGCGTCTTCACGTATAGTCGTGGTTTCTCCTTCGGTATATAAATTTTAATCAATTAACTTTGAATAGGTACTAGCAGCTGTGACTGCAACATTCTCACTCCGGTTAAATGATGGGTTTGATGCGAGGATGCATCCTGACAACCCAAGTATCCAGCAAAATATTATAGCAAATAATCCAAAACGCATGTATACCTCCTTATAATGTTTATCGTAAAATATGCAATGTTTTGTAAAGTTTCAAGGCAGTGTTTTCCCAACGACTGCCTTGAAATTCCGCTATTCTATTTCTAATAAATCATCAAGTTCTTTTTCACGGGTTTCAGCGGCACTACTTTCCCGCGTTTGCTCAACAGTTTTATAGCCGTAAAGCTCAATTTCTCGGATTTTAGCTTGCGCGCGACGGTTCTCACCATAAAAGAAACCTCTACCACCAGTACGTGCGCGCTGCCTTCGTTTCAAGTTTGCGTCATCCGATGTTGATAAAATCCTAACCCGAATTCGGTTGGTAGGAAATGGAACTAAAACAGGAATCTCAATCGGATTGGTTTTGACACTTTTAACATCTTTAATCAATTTCCAGTCTTGTTCGACGATGATACCACCTTTATCAGCAAAGATATCAAATGTTTTGATGTTATCGGAATGGATCACAATTCTACGAATGACCTTTTTTTCTGGTAACGTGATGATAACTTCAGAGGGTGGATTTGAACCGAAAGTAGCCTCTACTGGAAAACTTGATTCTCCGATGGTATTCATATTGCCATCAATCATTTGAGGGCTCGTTGCACTCGTGCCTTCAAGTAGCGCGTAGTTATCACTCCATTCTTGTTCGGAAAACAAGGCAGCACAACCTATCATAACAACGGAGAAGCAGATCAGCGAGAAGAAAATAGTAATTCTAAAAAGCATTTTGTAACTCCTTAAATACACGTCTATATAGTGTGTACAGTTTTTAGTGATTTTACCAAATTTGCTCTAAAATGAGTGTTCATAAAAATGGACTATTGCTTCGTCAACATATTATAGGTCGCGATTCGGAGATCGCTCCTACCTATGGACCAGTTTTTGTAGGAGGGAACTCCGGGGAATGCCCAAGAGGCATTCATACCGTTGATTTGGATTCCCGACTACTTTCAAGACTCATCAATTATTACTTGACGAAGCACTATGTTGTAATTACGATACAAATTTCCAAGTAGACCCTTCATGGGTGTCTTGGATTTCAATATTTAGTTGTTTAAGTCGGTCGCGAATCTTATCGGATGTATCCCAATCTTTCTGGCTCCGAGCGTTTTGCCTTATCTCTAACAGAAGTTCAAGCAGTGGATTGAGAAATTCAGCAGTGTCTGCAGTATCTTGTTCGTCCACCGTATAGATTCCGAGTACTTGACAAGTTTCGCTTAAAACCTTGTAGGCTTGCGCGAAAGTTTGATCGGATATCCCATTAGATGACCCAAGAGCCTTATTGATTTGACTGACAAGTGAGAAAATTGTTCCCATTCCTTGTGCTGTATTGAAATCGTTATCCATAGCATCTGTAAATTGCGATTGCATGGTTTTTATTGCGGAAAGAAGGTCAGTGTCTGCATCGGAAACGTCGCGTGGTGTGGAAC
>JAPPMR010000653.1 GCA_028818995.1 Candidatus Poribacteria bacterium
CTTGAAAAGTGTTTAGAGCAAACTCACATTTTATTATCAAACTCACGTTATAATAAGAATTCTTCATTTTTCTCAAGATTTCGTAGCACAGGGAATGCCATTGGCAGAATACACTTTTGGTATTCTGCATGATTCATACCGTTGATTTCACTGTCAGTTTGCGGTCCTCACAGGCACAACCTAACTGATTATGCTACATAGGTGGCAACTTAGGTAAAACAATCCTATGGTTCAGCAAACTGCTCTTTGATAAGGATTGCCCCATTTTCGGAATCAGTTTCAAAAGACACTTTTTCTGACATTAAAGCGTTACTGTACTGCGTATACGCTGATCGTGCATCAGCAACATTAGGAAAACGGATAACGAAAACAATATAGGAATCTTCCGATTTTTTAGAACGGGTAGCTTTGTATTGTGCTAATACGCCGATTGTTTTATCCACTAATTGTGGAGTAATGTCAGGGGTAGACTTATAGACCTCGCGCAGCGCCCAATTCGTATAAAATAACTTTTCACTTCCACGAATGTGTTGGGTAGGTAGGAGTTCAAGTAGAGGGACTTTTTGCGGAGGATCCTGTATACGTTTTGCAGTAACGCGAGCGAGTGCAATCATACCCTCGCGAATCCCTGTTGCAATCCCATACCCCTCTATTTGAACGAAGTACTTCCCTTTCCAAAACCTGAGATATTTCCCGGAAATAATTGCTTTACATCCGATCCATTCATATTTGGGTTGCGGGTAACTGTGGACGCTAAAAATTCCGAATGCGTTTTCAGGAGTTCCCATATCAAATATTTCAAACAAGATATAAGGAACTGATCCAAATTTCGGGCTTTGATATTCCACTTCTGCCTGTTTTTGGAATCCATAATTACGGAATATTTCGGGGTATGTTTCACGAAACATGAATCGATCTACATAAAGCGTTTCGCTATTATACGTTGTTGGTTTACGGGAACGCACCCAATCTGTCACTTCACCATCCTTTGGTAAAAGGGTTTCTGGTGCAGCTGTCGTGGAATACGGTAGCGATTCATAAACTGTTGCTAATGTAGTAAGATGTTTAGATTCGCTATCATTTAATTTTATGTTTTTTTGCTGTTGGGATTCTTTGTCCTGTGCGATTTTAGGGGATGATTGGATCTTGGAATGCGCTTGAATTCTTGCAGAAACATTTGCGATAACTTCTTTAGCACTTTTCGCTGTAGGCGCTTTCCACACACCGAAAATGTACGCATCCTCTTGGTTGACTGATGTTATATTCTCCTGTTCTTGCTGGCATGAGAGGAGAACTATCATAAAAAAAGAGCAGCGCAAAACTGTGCTGAGGGGTTTCATAGGGTTACCACTGTTCTGCCAGTTGATTGTAAAGGTCTTCAATCAGTTCTTCTACTATCAAATTCTTTGCTTGGTCTGTTGTCTCTCGTGGTTCTCCCCGATTATCCACAACATAGAAATCGTGTATCTGTATGTGGTTATCTGTTTGAGCAATTCGATTGTTTCTGACCTTATCAATAAATTGATATTCGACTTGTAAACTCATCCGCAACAATTCGGGATTGCCGCTTGGTCCAAAGCCATGTTCTTTTAAATGGTAATCCTGTATCCGAATTGTGAGTTCAGAGTCGTTTCCGTCGCTCCATTTTCGATTAAACCTTTGGATTAATTTCTCATGAATCACTTCATCAAATGGGCGCTGCGAAACATTGTCGTAAAAGAAGTCAGGATCATCAATAGTAATAGGTGGGATATTAATGGTTCTGATATGCTCCAAGTAAGAAGATGTAGAAACATACCCACACCCAACAATCAGGCTAAATGATGTGAAGAAGCCAAAGAATAACGATGTGAAAACTATAAAGTTAAGGTATGAACGGGATCCCTTTTCAGTTTTCCATGTCTTTGGAGAGAATCGTGAAAAAAGGAGAAAGAATTTCCTGTTACAGTGTGTCCATTTAGTACACATGAGAATTTCCTTGTAGTGCAAATATAAAAAAATGGAAAGGATTTTGAAGTCTAACGGGAGCAACCTGCGGACGTTGAGGTTTCTTTTCTCTCCCATAAAGCATGATCCGGGCAAAGTTAACAATCTGTTTCTTGACTGCGGGGATTGATAGAATTACAAAGGCAACAATAAGTAGGATTAGAATGCACGCTAACAGATTAGTCATCCATTTCTGGGCGAGTAAATCCCCTTTGGCTTTTTGAATCTGTCGCTTTGCCTTGAGGTTGCGAGTTCTCATTAGGCTCACCTCCAATTAAATTGGTAATAAGCGGTGAATATGAAACCTACCAAGCACCGCTGTTTTTAGCGAATAAAAGGACAAAGCAGTTCTTGAATGTACCCGCCGAATGCTGTATAAGCATTCGGCGTTGAATATAGGTTGTCGTTCTTAAAACCTACCCTTTGGGATACGCGGCGATTTTCGATTTCTGGAGTCACGTGAGTTATCCCGCTGGTCATATCTATTGTTCCGTCTATCACGATTATCACGACTGTCGCGATTATTTCGTGATTCACGGTAGGGACGATTCTCACGATAATTTGATCTGCCTTGCTCTCGCTGTTCGCGTTGATCGCGTTGATCCGGTTCCCAGTCTGAGTCTGAAGATGTGTTAAGTTCTTCAAGAGGCACACCGTTAGCGGCGATCAGAGACAAGTCAATTCTACCTTGTTCATCTATAGTCAAGATTCGCACGGTTACCTCATCTCCGACCTGCATGACATCTTCAGCTCTGCGGACATACCCATCTCCCATCTGTGAGATGTGTACAAGCCCATCTTTTCCAGGAAGTATCTCCACGAATGCCCCGAAAGAAGCGGTTCGAACAACTTTTCCGGTGTACTCTTTCCCGATTTCGGGCATAGCCGTAACCTGACGGACTTTTTCCTCAGCGATTTTGACATCTTCTGCGCTTGTTGAGGCTATTTCAACGATACCATCGTCTTGAATGTTGATGGTCGTATTCGTTTCCTCTTGAATGCCTTGAACAGTTTTACCTCGGGGACCGATGAGGTCTTTTATCTTTTCAGGTGCGATCTGGAGTGTGTAGATACGCGGTGCGTAAGGTGATAACTCTGCACGCGGTTGGTTAATAACAGCGTTCATTTGCTCAATAACAGCGACACGTGCTTCCCGTGCTTGGTGTATCGCGCGGCGCATGAGTTCAGGCGTGACTCCGTCAATTTTAATATCCATCTGCACCGCAGTTATGCCTTCCGTAGTGCCAGCGACTTTAAAATCCATATCACCGAGAAAATCTTCGGTTCCGAGCATATCTGTTAGAATAACTTCACGGTCGTCCTCTTTAATAAGTCCAACTCCGATACCAGCTACAGGTCTTTTTATTGGCACACCTGCATCTAAGAGAGCTAAGGTAGCACCACAGACAGTAGCCATTGAAGAAGAGGCGTTCGACTCCAAAATCTCGGATACGATGCGGATGGTATAGTTGAAATCCTCTTTACTTGGAATAACCGGTTCAAGTGCTTTTTGTGCAAGCGCACCGTGTCCGATCTCTCTACGTCCGGGGCCCATCATTCGCTTGACTTCACCAGTGCTAAACGGTGGGAAGTTGTAGTGTAAAAAGAACTGACGGCGGACTTCACCGTCTAATCCCCGCTGAACATCTTCATCACCGGAGGTGCCAAGCGTTGTGACACAGAGTGCTTGTGTTTGTCCTCGTGAAAAGAGCGCGGAACCGTGGGTTCGTGGAAGTAAAGCGACTTCACCAGAAATCGCACGAATATCCGTTACGCCGCGTCCGTCAACCCGTTTTCCTTCAACGAGAATAGCTTGCCGCATCTCTTCTTTTTCAATATCACTAAGGACAGAACGTGCGTCTTTTTCAGCGCTTGAATCAATTTCTTCTGGACCATCCTCTTGAATTTCGGAGAGGATATCTGATTGAATCTGTTCAAGATAATCTGCACGTAGTTGTTTGTCTGCCATCCCGATTGATTCACGGATTCGAGCGGTGGCAAGGTCTCTAATGCGTGTGTTTAGTGTATCCTCTACAGTTTTTGCTTGATACTCCCGTTTTTGTTGGCTGCAGACAGCAACGATACCTTCTTGAAGTTTGATAATTTCTTTTATCTCTTCGTGTGCTGCGATGATAGTGTCAATTACTTCATCTTCTGGGGTCTCATGCCCACCACCTTCAACAGACATAACAGCATTGGAAGTGCCGCTTACAAAAAGTTCTATTTCAGATGTGTGTAATTCCTCATAAGTTGGATTAATAATCAATTTGCCATCTATCTTTCCGACGGTTACAGCGGCAACTGGACCGCTGAATGGAATATCAGAAACAGATAGCGCGGCGGATGTGCCGATTAGGGCAGGAACATCTGCGGGGTGGACACCGTCCGAAGACAAAACATTACATAAAACCTGTACTTCAGCCTTAAACTCCTTTGGAAAAAGTGGACGAATACAATGGTCAATCAGGCGTGCAATAAGTTGTTCTGATGTTCCGGGTCGTGGTTCACGCCTTCCATATACGGTTGGGATACGTCCGCCAGCGTAGGCTCTCTCTCTATAATCTACTGTCAAAGGGAAAAAATCTAAATCATTTTCGCTATTATCTGCGACTACTGTCACTAAGACAACCGTTCCACCGTATTGTACCCAAACGGCTCCATCTGCCTGCTTAGCAACTTTTCCCATTTCAATCGAAAGTTTCTCACTTCCGAGTTGCATTTCAACTTTCACTCAATTTCCTCCTCATACTCATACACAAAATGCTTACGGTGGAATATTTAACTTATCTGCGAACCGATCGTGTCGCGGATCCCGAGTTCATTCATTAAACGATAATACCGTGGGACATCCTTCTTATATAGATATTTTAACAAACGGCGTTGTTTTCCTACTAACCGAAAAAGTCCATATCGGGAATGATGATCTTTACTATGGGTCTGAAAATGTTCCGTCAATTCTTGAATGCGAGCATTCAAAACCGCGACTTGCGCCTCTGGCGAACCGGTGTCTCGATCATGTATTTGGTGCTTTTGAATCAATTCCTGTTTCTGTGCTGCATCAATTGCCAATCTCTCTCACCTCCTTTATTATGAGTATTCTTGTCGTATATATAAGATAAACCTCATCATACAATAAAAGCACGACGGTAACAGATTTGCCGTGCCTTAATTTCTTTTATGAGATAACTTCATACATATTGAGCATAATTATATCATGAATTGGAGCAGATTTCAAGTAATTTTAAGGTTGTTGCGTTTAGTTCTCTTGTTATGCTTATGTAGATTTTAGAATTAATTAGACATTATTCATCTGTAGGAAGGAACTCCGATTCCCGACTACGAGTGGCTTCGGTCGCGATTCGGAGATCGCTCCTACAAGTGAGATGTCCAATTATTCAATAATTCACCATTGTTGTCCAAAATGTTATCAATTTTCAGAAACTTTTGGTGGGCATTCTATCTTTTCTCTAAGTATTCCACTCCAAAACAACACCTGTATAAGTGTCAGGTTCATTAAGGAGACCATCGTAAGCCTGCTTAATATGCTCAGGTTTAAGGCGATGGGAAATTAACGGTTCAACGTGCAACTGCCCGCGTGT
>JAPPMR010000584.1 GCA_028818995.1 Candidatus Poribacteria bacterium
AATTTTCCTCTTTTCGGTTTGAAATACCGTTTAATATTGACATACTGCCTACGCCTTGCTATAATAATAAATACTGCCAACTTGCAGTTTTTCCAAGTGTGCAGAATCCGTTTTTAGAACTTACGAATGCAAAAATTGAGACTTCTCTTACTGTTCTTAACCCTGTTTTTTGTGATGCTTGGGTTTGGCATCATCATTCCAAACCTCGCTTATTACGCAGAAGATATTGGGGCAACTCCCACCAAAATTGCGATATTACTTTCTATTTATTCTGGCATGCAACTATTGTTCGCGCCGATTTGGGGGCGACTGTCAGACACATACGGCAGGAAACCAGCAATTCTACTCGGTTTGCTTGGAAATGCCGTTGCCTTAGCTGCTTTTGGATTGGCAAAGGAGTATATATGGCTTTTCGCCGCTCGGAGTGCAGCGGGCATTGCTTCAGCAGCGGTGTTGCCCAGTGTCATGGCTTATGTTGCAGATGTTACTACATCAGAGGAACGCGGCAAAGGCATGGGATTGATGGGTGCTGCGATGGGACTCGGTTTCATTCTCGGACCAGCAATTGGCGGTGTCATGGGACGGCACGATTTGCCGTTCTTTGTAGCAGGTGGGTTGTCACTATTAACTTTTCTTTTTGCGCTTGTTCTGCTGCCTGAATCGCTTCAGAAAGATGTCGTGGGAGATCAACATGAGTGGATCTCACCACGCGATCTATTCCGCCGCACAACACTGAAATCTCCGCTTGTCCCTCTATTTTTTGTCGCTTTTTTCACTACCTTCAGTTTCGCAGGATTGGAGGCGACCTTTCCGCTGTTCATTAAGGAGGGTTGGGGCTTTGGACAGAAAGAGATGGGATGGATGTTTATGGTCATGGGTGCGATTGTCGTACCGCTACAAGGAGGGTTACTCGGCAGGTTAATTAACTGGATAGGAGAACGCAGAATAATCTTGGTTGGTCTTTTGCTTAACGTTCTCGGTATGGCACTTTTTCTCCACGCGTTCTCCTTTGTAACGCTAACGGTCTATCTCACGATTACTGGGATCGGTAATCAACTGATCCGTCCGACGAATACATCGTGGATTTCTAAGCAGACCAACATCGGACAGGGGGCAGCTATAGGCATTATGGATGCGTTTTTGAGTTTAGGACGTATCTTAGGACCACTTCTCGGCGGCTGGTTGTATGATAAATTAGCACATCCAGAATTTGTGAAAACAGGTTTTAACAGCGTCCTCGGAGCTTGGTTATATGAAAGTAACGCCTATTCTTATACCGTTTTGGCAGGAATTTTAGTGATTGCTATCGTTTGCCTATATGTCCCTTTGCGTGGTGTTGAACGTAATACTAAGTTTGAGAGTTTCTCATTACTTCGGTAATGGTGGTAACCGATGCGTTACGCGCCGTGTATTATATTCAAGCCGATACCGCTGATGTGCTTCATCATTCGGGTAATGTTCGGTTTTCGGATATGGATAGGTAGACATACCGTGGAATGGTAGTGGTTCAACTGTCTGCGATGTGAGTGTGTTTATGTCACCATCTTTGTCCCATCCATCGCTATAGAGGATAAAGTCACGAGTCCAACCCGCTTTTAGTGGTGGCAGTCGTGATGCGTCAAATTCAACTGTAATTTCATCTCCCGCATTGAGGATAACGTACATATCATCAACTGCTTGCAATAAGGGGTTGACATCGCCGTAGCGGGTATAAAATCCTGCTAAGTCCCGCCACTGTCCAGTTTTCACCACCTTTTGATAATCAAACAAGTGTGGTGCGTGTGGGTTCGGACGATACATCTCCGAAAAGCCTCGGTAGTGTAAATCTGCGCTGTCAGGATTCAATTCTGTTATTTTTATCCGAACATTTTGCTCGCCAACTGTGAAAAATGCGGCATCCCAATAAATTTGCATATCTGTTTCAATTCGCACGTGTCGGTCATCCGACAAAAATTTGCCGGTCAGATCAATAGCGATAGTCTTGTTTTTACCTGCGGGTATGCCAATCATATCAATCACGGTTTTCCATTTTCCTATTTCATCCTTCACAGCAACCGAAGGAAAACTCGGTGCAACTGCGGGATTTTGGGATAGGGCAATATTGATGCTGGTATCCGTAGGGAAAATCCATCCGTTGAGGAAAAGCGTCACAGGGACATTCTCAGGAACATTATTGCCAAGATCAAGAATGATAGCATGCGGTTCTACAACGCCTTGATAGGGACCGGGTGTGTGTTCAACAGCGTAATGGTAATCAGGTGCTTTTAAGGCATCAGACACATCTTCACCTTTGTGGTTTACAGCAGATTTCGGATATAATTTCTCTGAAACACCGTATATCTTGAATTTTGCAAACGGAGGCGGTGTGTACTGTTCATTTACGAAAATATCGGTATCTGCTGGATGGTCAACGGCTATCAGTTTAACCATATCAAAATATGCTGTTTCCCACAACTCTTCTGTAATCTGGATAGAATATTTTCCAGATTTAGGTTGTATTTGAGATGCCGATATTTTTATAAAATCTTTCGTCTCATCGGTTGCGACAAACCCCATAGCGGTGACGAGTCCAAGTGGAGCACGCCAAAGCAGATCGGTAACGAATTGGTACTTCTCGCCATCGTAGACATATAAAAACGGACATGAGCCTTTCAAAACCTGTTTTTCCGAAATTTGTTGTTTTGCCTTCGGTTGGATAACATTCTGCGGCACGCCATTTGTCCACACAACTCGGACAACATCGGCTGCATCAAACGCACCTAATCCGAAATGTGTTACCTGCTGAGATACATATTGCAGTTGATACAGGTCACTGACTTTCACCTCTAATTTCGAACCGATACCATTTTTATTCACTTTGTTATTTCCTGTGACAATACCTTCTAACCGCACCTGTATCCAGTTGTTTTGATTTCCGCCATTGTTCTGCAATGCACGCAGCTGCCCTTTGTCGTTGATAAAGAATAGGTCTAAATCACCATCGTTGTCGTAATCACCTACAGCACCCGCGATCCCTTTTTCCATCGGTATTATCCCACTGGTTTCGGTGAAGCGACCTGTCCCATCGTTTCTGAACATGAACATCCCATCTTTGCCACTCATCCAAAGGTCAACAAATCCGTCGTTATCATAATCTATGTTTTTCAATAGTGTAGGGGGTATGCCTTGCACACCTGCTTCTAAGCGCGCATCGTCTACAAAACTTGCGTCTCCTCTATTTAGGTAAAGGTGGATACGTTCCTCTGTTGCTAAAAAAATATCAATGTCTCCGTCGTTATCATAATCACCGATAGCAGCTGCAGTGTAATGTATATCTTGTGGAATATCTGTCTCGTTGGTATTGGCACGGAGACGTCCTTGGCGGAGGTTATCGTAAAGAGTGCATCCGGTTTTACGATGTGTCATGAAGATGTCAATGTCACCATCGTCGTCAAAGTCTGCGGCAAATGCTGCGTCAGGTATATGCTGTGTTTCGTCTGTTTTCACGAAAGTTTGTTCGCTTACATCAGTAAACCGATCTTTTGCCTCATTACCGTTATTCCGATACATTGTGATGCCGGTTTGTCCTGAAAGAAGATCGAGATCTCCGTCGTGGTCAAAATCAATGGGCAGCAGAAGATCCGTTTGCTCTTCTACTGTATATGCCTCAACAAGACGAGATACGTCCCAAAAAGCACCTGTCTTTTGCTGGTAATAAAGTATTCCCATTCGTGGGGATTGGAATAAGAAATCTTGTTTGCCATCTTTATTCAAGTCAGCAGCTGCGACTGCAATGTGGCGCTTTTCATCCCCAGCAAACATCTGACCATGCTCAAACGACTTGCCAGTATTCCGATATAACATCACACCGTTTGATGCTGTATACAGATCAAGATTTCCGTCATTATCGTAGTCGAGAAGAAACACTGTGCGGGGCTTTTCTAAAAGTGGATTTAAGTCATGTAATCCAAGTTGTTCGGTGACATCCACAAATTCCACGTTTATTGGTGGACTCTGTTTTGCTGCGATTCGCGCTTTGAATCCTGGAGGAAACGTTTCTATTGGATGTCCAAGGATGTTGGTCACCAATTCTCCAATGCCTTGCTGATACCGTGGACTTGCGCGATGTAAGTTCTCAAAAATTCGGATATTTCGTGAGGCTGCCTTTAGGTCGTTTCTTTTTATTGCGTCTATCCCTTGTGTTAAGTATGCCAACTTTTCAGCATCGGTATCTCCTAACAGAATCAGCAAGTCTTGACAAAGTTTTTCAGCATCACTAAGTTTTTCTTGTTCAAGTAGTGCTTGCGTCAACTTCAGTAGAACCACAACATTTACGGGTGAGCGGTTATGAAGTTCCTGCAAGTGCCCAGCTGCCTTCAATTGTGCTTCTGCATTGTTTCGCTGTCCGAGATAGTGGCGGATAAGTTTATAGCGAAATTCCAATTCATCGGGCGCCAACTGAACTGCTTCTTTCATTGCCTCTACGGCTTGTGCAGTTTGCCCTTTTACCTGATAGACCTCGGATAAAATGAAGTGTAGTTGACTATCCATCGGTGCAACATCAATGCCGCGCTTAACCCATTCTTCTGCAGCATCGGCTTGTTGTAACCGCAAGTGGGCAACAGCGAGGTTACCATAGCCAATTGCCTCATGGGAGAGTAGTTCAATAAGGGTGGAAAATGCCGTAAGTGCTTTGGAAGGTTGCGATTCTTCAAGATATGCTAACCCAAGATTCTGATACCGTATTGCTTCTTGAATAATCTTTGTGTCGTCCATTTCCTGTGCAATCGCGCTTATAACAGTAAAAAGAAAAATTGCAAATATGAAACAAGTTATGAGTTTTTTTGAATAAGATAAATAGGATAGCATTTTTAATTATGCCTCTGCCTTTGGCTCTTGGAAAGATGCGGCAGATTCCTGAATTGCTTGCTTTAGCGCTTTTAATCGGACCTCCAATGAATCTTCGAGTTGTTTGAGGTGTAGTAGCCACGACTCTTTGGATTGATCTTCCTCATTACCGAATCCGTCAGTCATTGAAAGGCGGATATATTTTAATCGTTCTGATTGCAGAACTGACAGTTGTGAGTCATAGTCTGAAATACCTGATTCCAGTAATTTTGAGAGTTCTCGTATTTGTTCCATTGTGCTTCTCCTGTTCGTAGAAATTTTAGTTATTTTCGCATATTTTGTGCCTGCAAGCAAGCGAATTTATGTGGGCGGTGTATTGAATTAGACAGAAATGGAACAAATCGTATATGCCTTAAAATAAAAAGCACTCAATGCCAGCGTGATACTGAACGCAAACATTGAGTGCTTAAATTCGAAAATAGATTATTCCGTGAGGGTTATAACACCACAACTAACTTGCGTGCCATCTGTTAAATCACCTAATCCAATCTGTTCGTGGATAACCAAGACTTTACCGATAATATCTGTGTCTGGATTGGTGTCAATTGTTAGATCAGTAATATCATCTTGGTGTCCTATACCATTTTCATCAATTGTAAAAGGATAGGCATCAAAACCCTCAACATCCCAGATGCTACCGGGTGTTTCGCAACTGTCGCCAGAATAGATATATGCTGCGTACTTGCGGCCAGGGC
>JAPPMR010000638.1 GCA_028818995.1 Candidatus Poribacteria bacterium
GGCTTGGGTGTGCCTATCATACAACAGTTGTCAAGCGAATCTGCAGGCGGTATTTCCCAACGTCTGACGATTCAGCAATGGGAAATCAAGCAGGCATCCTTTTTTCAGCGAGCCGATGAGGAGATAACCCGACTTAACAACGCGTTTCCAACCGACGCGTTTTCGAGTCGTCAATCTGTCAAATTACCCAAATATAATCTATTTGGAGCGACACGGAACTAATGCCACTTTATATCGCTCTGCGGAATTATTTAGCATCATTAGACGAAACGACAGGTATAGCAACCCGTATCGGAAATGCTAACCAATATGGGATTGCCAATTTTTTTCCTGCCGCTATGGCGTTTCATAATGATAAACTCTATATTTGTGATGGTGAAAACATAACCCTTTGTGAACTCAATATCACAACAGGTGCAGCAACCCGCGTCGGAAATGTTAGTAACTATGGGCAAGGATCACTTGGTTTTATTAATCAACTGACTGGTTTGGCAAGCGATGGCACAACATTATATGCCATATCGACAAGAACATTAGTGGGTGGTAATAGAGTAGCATTATGCACAGTAGATGTATCCACAGGTGAACTGACGTTGGTCGCTAACATTTCAGGAGGAGGAAGGACGCCGTATGGAATAACATTTTTAGGTGATACGTTGTATATGTCAGAGAGGACTAATGGTCTGTATACACTAAATAAGGCAACGGCGGTCGCAACTCGTATTGGTACAGGTTTTGGCTCAGACCTGTTTTTCATGGATGCCTTAACCAACGACGGAACGAAACTTTATGCACGTACTTCAGATAACAAGTTACATGAGGTAAACACCACAACAGGGGCGTTAACCCAGATAGGCAGTGCTACTCAGTTTGGTCTTTCACAACGTGGTTTTGGTATTGCGTATAGTGGAGGTGCTGCCCCGGTTGCTACGTTAACTGTTGCGAAATCGTCAATTTTCACCAATGAGAAAACGAAAGTAACCGCGACTTTTGATAAAGACGTGACGGGCATTGCTGCCGGTGATTTTACGACATCTGTCGGCACACTTTCAGGATTTACCAAAGTCTCTAATACGGTTTACAGTATAGACATTACCGCGCCTGCGTCAGGTATGGGAAAGATTACGGTTACACTTGCGAAAGACGCGGCGGTTGAAAAGAATGATGAGCAAACGATTGAGATTGCGTATACGCCTGCCCCGACCGCCCCGCTGAAGGCTACGGGTGTAATGGTAAGCGCAACGGATACAATTGCTTCAATCAGTTTTAACGCGATTGGCACGGGTGGCAGTGCGCTGACCAAGGTAGAATATTCGCTTGACGGTGGCACTACGTGGAGAAGCGCAGGTTTACCAACGCTGAACCGTTTCCTAATCCGTTCTCTATCCGCGGATACAGCTTACTCGATTATCATACGGGGTGTAAACTCTGTTGGCAACGGACCCGCAAGCGATGCGGTAGCGTTTAGGACGGCGGTAACACCGACTGCCCCGCTGAAGGCTACGGGTGTAAGTGTTGCCCCGACACAGACGACAGCGGTTGTGAGCTATGATGCGATCGGCAATGGTGGAGCTGCGTTGTCGGATGTGGAATATTCTACTGATGGCGGTACGAACTGGGTAAGCACAGGACAGACAGGAACATCGTTTACGATTACGGGGTTGACGGCAAACACCGCTTACAGCGTTCAGATTCGGGGTGTGAACTCTGTTGGCAATGGACCCGCAAGCGATGCCGTGTCGTTTAGGACAACTCGGATACAAGGGACAATTAATTGGCGAAGCTCTATTGCTTTAGAGAACACCTACAATGTGGCGGGCTTCGCAGCAAACACGGAAAGATTGCTATTGTTAGCAACGGATAACAAGATTTATGACATTGCTCATAATGGTAGTGAAACAGCTGATTACGAGATACAAGGAAACGGTGTACCTTTTGGTGTGGTTTTTGATGCGGACACCGTAACTGTGCTATATTGGTTGACAAACCGAATTGGGTTGTGGATATTTGAGTTTAGTGAGGGTGGAGCTTTCCCATTAACATTGAAAAATACGGTCTATCCGCTGACGCTTTTCAGGAGTGGATTTAGTGTGCAACGTGCTGAAGTTGGTGGGTTAGCGGTAAGACCTAGCAATGAAAATCAACTTATTGTAGGGCTGACAAACGCTTTTCGTTACTATGGTACGGATGGAGATCAAGATGGTTTTGTGGCGCATAGGAACGGTAAAACAGTCTCTTTAGGTTCAGATACTTCAGGTGTTATCGCTCTTTTTGATGACGGTGTGATTCGGACGTATGATAGCAATTTAGCATTAGTGCGTCAACAAAACCCCCCACTTGATAGTGATCAGAATGATGTGGAGTTGAAGGGTATATCAATTTTTGCCTCCAATATCTTTGCCACTGACGGCAAAAGGATTTATAGTACGGTACGAAGTGATGCGCCACTCATACCAGACCCCCCAGGATTACCATCAAAAAATCAGATTCAACACCTAACGAATACGGAGTTTTCCACAGACATAGACGTGATTACGGGTGCGGTCGGTGAACAACCCGCGGAGATTAAGCATACAAACGTCAAAAGCCTTATCCAAACGAATTTACAAATTAGTGATGCTCAGATTACGGGATTGACAATTACACAACTCCTTAGCATAGTTGAGATCACGCCTGAAACGACGTTGACGGGTATAGAAGCAAACGATAAAATCATTTTCAGTACGGGTGACACTATATCCGCCGTGCCTGCCGATTTTTTTCAAGTCGTCGGTGTACGGACGGTAGGGATGAATCAAAGACAAACAATTGTTGCCCAAGCCGTAGGAGTGATTATCTGATGCCAGACTATTATTGCCCAGGATCTTCAGTTGCAGCATACGAAGTTTTGATAAATCCCGAACTGGTTGCGAATATCCGCAGAAGCCGTAGGGTCTTACGCGATTATGTTCAAAGTATAGCGGATGCTATACAGCGGACGGCAAGCGGTAATTTGTCTACACTCATGGGTGCAAGTCAACTCAGACGTAGTTTTCAAAAACTTTTCATGGGGCATCAGGGCATCAGGCTCGGCGCGATTGCGCGTCCGTTGATAAGCTTACAAGGACGTTTGAATCAAGCGTTGCGTGAATTTGACAGTATATTTAATCAGGAAATCGACATATCTGTTAACTTGTATTCAAATACAGATTTCGACGTCCTGCAAAGCCATTTAGGTAGGATTTTAGAAGGCATTACTAAATTTTCAAATGTGTTTCAGACATTTGTAACCCGGTTTAATAACGTAAGTTTTGCTTTAGACACTGCATTAGCAGAAATAGAGGACACCATCATAAATGTTCAGCGCGGCGGTCTCAACTATTCAGACAGTATTTTAGACGGCGCGGCGGAGGGTATACTTGTACAGTTTTATGATGGGAGTATCTACGAGTGGAACGCTTCAGTTATCGGGGATGCAAACATCGACACGATGATTATGTTAGGTGAAGCCCAAGCGGGGCTTGGCACGTTCATTGCGAACCGAGTTGCAGATCGGTATAGTTAGCGGTGTGAGGAGCAGAGCAATTGGGGCGGAAATGGTACGAAAATCGATTGAAAGGGGGTGAAAAGCATGGCAGTGATAGAGATCGCACAAATTGGTGCGGACATCGTACGGAAAGCGCTTGATTTGCATAAGCGTGGCATCGACACGGACGCACTTCGGGTCGTACACGAAACCTTGAAAGTGTTACACGGCATCGTAGATGATCATCACAAAAAACATCAGAAACCCGTTGACGGCAACTAACATTTTGTATTAGGATATTCTCATAGTTGATGAACATCGCGATGTAGTACAGAGTTCTCCTGTGTCGCGATGTTCATATCTATTTTGGAGTAAAGATGCGGTATCCCATCCTTGAAAAAAGCCTTCAAGACGACTCTGTAAAAGCTGACTGTGCGCGATATTGTGATGTGTCGGAATTTGAAATCGGCAAAATCGCAAATGGGCAAAGTTTGCCGAGTGTGCCGACGCTCAAAAAGATAGCAGCGTTTTTACGTCTTTCGATTGATTATCTCGTATCGGAGGAAAAATGAATTTATCTGTAGGAACGATAGACGCTTTTAGAAAAGCGTTTGCACAAAATGTTCATGATGTTTGGGTGCGGGTCCCACCACCTGAAAACTACTCGTATCGTCATCATATCCATGGCAAAGTCCATCACCGAATGACACACTATAATAATGATTTCCAGCTCCACCCCCTACATGGGCAATTGCCAACGTATCGGCAACTGCAAGGCACACCGCAAAGTCCTGACCCATGCATACGACTTGAGTTCGGGACACAATACGCGTGGATAGACATCAGGAATGTGCGGATGCGGGATGTTCAGAAACTCGACTTTGGTGAGCCTGTCATCCTGAATACAAGCAAAAGTCGTGTCGCGGTGGAGACGTGGATTAACAGTTCGGACACCGTAGAGACGCACGATTTGCGACTCACGAACATCAAAAACGAGCGGCATTTGCGAGGAACTGTTGAGGACCATGAAACAAATTTCACGCAAAAAATTGAGAGAGAGGTGGGCATTGGTATCGAGGGTATCCTTGATGCGAAAGGGAAATTGGAGATAGGTTTTGCGGAGTCTTTCGCAAAACATTTTACCGAAGAGACAGAGCAGACAGACACCGAGGAACGCGCAGAGAATCAATTATTTAAAGTGAACCCGCACACACAAACATCGGTTTTCAGGGAACAAGGGATCTCCGATGCTGAGCGGACGTTATCGGTGAAAGGGATCCTCGATTGCTCTTTTTGGCTTTCCTCCGATAACGACTGGTTGCTCTATTTCCCGTCCATTGAGACGATGGAACAATGGATTCAGGGAGGAACACTCGATAGCAGTAAATTCACAATGGGTGATGGGGAGAACTCGTTGTACAAGTATTTCAGCGAAAGGCGTTTTGAAAACTATCAATTTGACTACTCGCCACTTGAAATTGAAGTAAAGGATGTCGTGGATTATCGGGACGTGTCTTATTCCAAGGTAACACGAACAGATACACCGATTCCGTGACCCGCGGATGCAAGGAGATGAGAAAGGTGATGAAAACTTTAAGGAGAAGTGTTGAGCGTTTTATGGCGCGGTATTTCGGAGGTCATCTGACTATAGGGCCCATCACGATCTATGGAGAAAATGCGATGCATTGGGGTGTAGAGATTCGTGTTCGGAACGGGTGGCTCTGTTTTCGCTTACCTTTTCTATGTTTTTCTCGCTGGTGGCCGCTGTATGTATATTTTTCACCGAATGCGACACCGCAACGCGCGACATTCAAAATCGGCAAAAAACATTTATTCTAAATCAGAAGTGGTATCTCATGAGCAAAGAAACCTATGCAATATCTATCCTCGTCGTAAGCATTGTATTTCTGATACCCTTTTATGTGATGATGTATCAGGTGTCAGAAATCAACAAGTTACTGAGACTGGAGGTGGCGTTGCTTTCCAAAGTAGATACCCCAGAGGTGTCGACGCCTCCGCCTAAATCTGAGCCACAGCCCGAAAAATTATTGCCGTCAGTGATGCTGTTAATTCGTGG
>JAPPMR010000449.1 GCA_028818995.1 Candidatus Poribacteria bacterium
GACATACGCTCCCTTGGTGGTTGCCCCACCACCGGGGAGTCCCTGTATGCTGACTGTGTATTTAGTGTCTTTTCACTTGTTTATTTCAAGTGACTTTGCTAAAATTCTCTGCAAAACTTTGAATCAATATATGAGAATGACTCTACGTTCAAATTAAAGTGAGTATTTTTTATGGAGGTAAAAATGAAATTTGGAAGTCAAAATAGATTGATGATCTTATGGCTAAGTATCATCCTTACAGTATCAATTACCAGTGTAAGTCATGCTGCAGCTATTGAGAAAGATACGCTGGAGGTAGCTTACCTGTTTGACGGGAATAGTGCCAACGTTGTCAAAGATATATCTGGAAATGATCGACATGGGGCACTTACTGGGGCAAAACGTGTCAAAGGTGTGTTCGGAAACGCTTTAGAATACGATGGAAGCGATGATAACGTCATTGTCACAGGCTACAACGGTATCGGTGGGACTGAGCCACGAACAACTGTTTTCTGGTTTAAATCTACAACAGTCCGTGACCATTCTTGGGTCAAATGGGGTGTGAATTCTCCGAGCCAAAAATACTACATCCGCGCACACGTCCGCGGAAATGAATGCAACTTACGGGTGGAAGTCAACAGCGGCAACAATTTCGGCACAGACAACGTCTGCGACGGTGAATGGCATCATTGTGCAGTGGTTTTTCCGAAAGGATCGGATGCGGTGAAAGACCATGATCTATATGTAGACGGTAAACTTCAGGAAAAAGAGGGAACAGAATTTGCGATGGACACCAACGCTGATACCCAACCGGTCAATATGGGAGCAAGGTTGGCAAACCACACCTTTATGCTCGGTTCATTTGATGAAGTCGCTATCTTTAATGTGGCTTTGGATTTGAAGCAGATTAATGCTATCCGAAAGACTGGGTTACAAACTGCACTTGGTGTAGACCCGCAAGACAAATTAGCCACAAGTTGGGCAATAATTAAGGCGTATTAATCTATTTTCTTGTAGGAGCGACCTCCCGGTCGCGATGCTGATTAATCCCACAAATCAAGTCCCAACAGTTTTCGTCCCAAAGGTGTTAATTCTGGTGATCCATAGTTTTTCGCTTCCCATCCACGTGGATCGCCGGGATAGGGACCGTGTCCTAATGCTCTGCGTTCTCGCCATAGTGTAAGACGTTCGTGTCGTCGTTCTTCATTCATAGGATTAGGAACACGATAATAGTTCATATATTGTGCTAATCGCGGTTTATCGGATGTGTTGCGACCGTTGCCGTGCGGAAGTGCTACATGCCATATCAGCAGTGAACCTGCCTTCGCTGGCACTTGTATGAATTTTTCCCGATATATTTCCGGTGTAAGTTCTGGCACCCACGGGTTTTCTTCCTCAATCAGGGACTTATGCGCACCGGGCCAACACACAAAAGACCCTTGATTTTCAGCTGTGTCCCTCAGAAACAAAACACCTTGTGTGCTAAACCTGACCGGTAGTTTTGAAGTATCCGCATCCCAATGATACATGCCCAAATGGTCCCACTCTGGGTAGTCGGGGTGTTTAGGCGGTTTCATGTTAACTCTATCAATATGAACCCAAATCCGTTCTGTGTCATATACCTCACTATAAATCTGATGGATTGGTGGATGTTGATAGACATTCCACATGGTTTGATGAAAATACATTTCTACCATGCCTGCACCAGGTTTGTGAGGCGCACGATACCAGTCATTTGGATCTGAAGGATCCATCTCCAAAAACGCGAAAATCGCATCAACGACTGCTTCACAAAGTTCAATCGGTACAGCATTTTCAATGACCATATAGCCATATTCGTCAAAATGATCGTCATGTGCTTGAGTTAGTATTGCCATTACTTTCCTTTGGTATTTTGATGAGGTAGTAGGTTCTCATAGTGCTTTGATAACCACAATGGTCATATCATCGTTTTGTTGCGCGTCACCAGAAAAATCGCGGACATCGTTTATAATTGCCTCAACCACTGCATCTGCGTTCATCGTTTTATCCAGTCCCTTGATTAGGTGGGTTAAGCGGTCAGTTTCCATGTAAAGTTGGTCAGGATTGCCACTTTGAGATGCTTCCGTAATGCCATCGCTAAAAAGGATTATTAAATTTCCAGATTTCAGTTCAATGGGAGGTGTCTCTTGATATTCAGAAGATTTAAATGCACCCAATGGAAGTCCATCTATCAAGAGTTCTTCAGTATCATCTTCCCCATGCTTGATAATGGGATAAGGGATTCCGGCGTTGGCATATTTAAGTGTTTTATCTTTTGGGTCAATGGTCAGTATTGCCATTGCACAATTGGTATATTGTTGAAATCGAGGATAAAGGTTCTGGTTTAATGCCCACAACATTTCAGATGGAGACATCTCCAACTTAGCCACAGAATGAAGTGCTCCAGAAGATAAAATAGCATTCATTGCTCCTTTCATACCTTTACCGGTAACATCTGCCAATACAACGGCAAGCGTGCCGTTACCAAGAGGAACATAGTCGAAGAAATCCCCACTGACAGTGCGGGCAGAGATACAAACGCCTGCAATCTCAAACCCCGGGACTTCAGGTGCTGTTTGGGGGATTAACCCCAGCTGCATCTCTTTCGCATCAGCGAGTTCGGAAACCGCTTCCCGCTGATAGGTTAAAACCTGCTGTCGCTGCTGATAGTAACGATAGGCAAATATACCACAAAGCAACAGCAAAACCACAATCGCGCCACCTGAAGGATACAGAATCCACCCATTTTGGAACCACGGCAACACAACGGTCAACGTTAAACTTGCAGGGGCAGAATAGTTTAGGTCACGGTCAATGGCAACGACCTCAAAAGTATATGTTCCAGGTTTGTCAAAACTGATGTTGAACGTATCTGATCGGGTTGGTTCACGCCAATCGGAGTCAATTTCCTTAATACGAACCTGATACTGTCGTTTTTCTTTCACAGTTTTGAAGTCAATACTGCTATACTTGATAGTTACACGAGTATCAGTAGTAATATCCTTAATTGTCTCAAGAGAGCCAGTTTGTGTAGATGTTTTGTGGCTCTGAACTGAAACGATACGTACGCTCGGTGGAACCCGATTCGGATTGTATTGGGTTACGCCTTCAAGTGTTCCAATCCAGAACTTCCCGTCCGCATCTTGAGTAATTCCCAAAACATGATTATTTATGAGTCCATCTCGCGTATCTAAAGATGTCCATGAGGTTCCATCATATCGGGAGACTCCGCCGCTGTGCGTCCCAAACCAGAGAGAACCTTCTTGGTCTTGGTAAATCGAGGCTACATCATTTTCTGCGAGTCCATCATTTGTTGTGAAGTTGATAAACTTTTCACCATCGTAACGAGAGACTCCATCACCGCCTCGGGCTCCAAACCAGAGGTATCCCTCTCGATCTTGATGGATAACCCATACCGAGTTGGATGTGAGTCCGTCATCGGTTGTAAAGTTAACGAACTGATTATCACGGTATTGATAGATACCACCAATAGAAATTCCAAACCAGAGGGAACCCTCCCGGTCCTGATAAATTGAGGTCACACTTTTTCTCCCCATTCCCCAGGGTCTAAAGTTGACGAACTTTTCACCATCGTAGCGAGAGATTCCATTATCAGAGGTTCCAAACCAGAGGTATCCCTCTCGGTCTTGATGGATAACCCATACTTGGTTAAATGCGAGTCCATCATCGGTTGTAAAGTTGACGAATTTTACACCATCGTAGCGAGAGATTCCATTATCTGTTCCAAACCAGAAGTATCCATCTCGGTCTTGATGGATAGCCCATACCGAGTTGGCTACGAGTCCATCATCAGTTGTAAAGTTGATAAATTTTTCGCCATCATATTTGCTAATTCCGCCCTCGGTTCCGAACCAGATGAGACCTTCTCGGTCTTGATAAACGGTGTAAACAACGTTGTCCACGAGACCATCGGCAGTAGTGAAGTTAATAAAACCGCTGCTATCGTATTGGCTGATTCCCTTGCCCGGACTTGAAACCCAAAAATCCCCCGCTCTGTCTTGAATGATATTCCATACGGAGTTATCAGCAAGTCCATCATCTGTTGTGAAGTTGATAAATTTTTCGCCATCGTAGCGGGAGACCCCGCCATCCCAAAAGCCAAACCAGAGGAAGCCATCTTGATCTTGGTGAATCGTCCGGACAAGGTTGCTAACAAGTCCGTTATTTGTTGTGAAGTTGACGAACTCTTCGCCATCGTAGTGAGAAACCCCACCGTTTGTCCCGAACCAAAGGTGTCCCTTTTGGTCTTCGTGGATAACCGAGACAAAATCGTTAGTGAATCCCTCATTTGTCGTGAAGTTGACGAACTTTTCACCATCGTAGCGAGAAACCCCATTGTCCAAGGTTCCAAACCAGAGGTATCCATCTCTGTCTTGATAGATAGCCCATACCGAGTTATCAGCGAGTCCATCGTCGGTTGTGAAGTTAACAAACTTTTCGCCATCATATTGAGAAACCCCACCGTTGTTGGTTCCGAACCAGAGGAAACCCTCTCGGTCTTGATAAATCGGTCGTACGTGATTACTTCCTAACCCGTCAAGGTAAGTATAGTGTTTCCATGTTCCCTGTTTGAAAGGAGGAAAATGAAAATCTATATTAACATTAACCGTATTTTGTAGGTCAACATGGGCGATTATGTATGGATTATCGTTATGCGTGTCCCAGGTGTGGCAACGTACCTGATACGACCCAGCAATCAGGTTGATGAATTGATACCTACCTCTGCTGTCTGAAAGAGTCGTTGCTCTCTTTTGACTGGCACCATCCTCTCCGATCAAAATTGCCTCCACAAGAACACCAGCATTTGGGGTATTATTGTCAAGTGCCAATAGGTTCCCAGAGATACTAATAGCCTTTTCTAACGTTATGTTCATTTTCGCACGATCACCTGCAGAAAGTTGAACCCCCATTTCCCAATTACCCTTGTTCCCGAGGGTGGCTTGAATATCGTAGAGTCCAGTTGCTGGGTAGACTGAAAACTGGAAAAAGCCTTCGGCGTCAGTTTCTGTTTTGGCAATCATGGTACTGTTTTGCCATAGGTGCACGGGGACATTGGCTAAGGTCTTTCTCGACTCATCGGTAATAATTCCGGCTATCACCGCACGTGTCGGTGGAAGCACACGCGTTGTTAATGCCCAATCTTGAGCACCGTTTGAGATCTTCATCAGGCAGCGGTTTTTACCTGGACGCAATGAGACAGGAACTCTATCTTGATCTACGACAATTGCCCGCCTAACTGGATGAGTGTGTACTCTCTGACCGTTGAGAAAAACCACAACGCCATCATCACTGCCGACAAGGAGTTCGCCGTCACCACCCTGATCGCTTTCCAGTAGGCAGAACGCATAGCAGACAGCCTCTTGATAATTTCCAACGGCATGATGCAGATCTATGAGGTTTCCTTCGGTACGGTATACCGTCCATGTCAACGTTTTACCTTCAGCAGTGGTCACTGTATCGCCGGGTTTGGGATTAGCAAAAGTCTCACCGTTAGCTGAGGTGAGGAAATCGGTCTCTAAATCCTCTGGAAAGAAGGGACCCAACACCAG
>JAPPMR010000426.1 GCA_028818995.1 Candidatus Poribacteria bacterium
GGGCCGGGGCAGGTTTTATCTGGTTTAGTGAAACGAACGTTACCCGAATGTAGTGCATTGAACGTTGAAGATGTTGATACACTTTCACTTGTGAAAGATGAATATAGAAGTGGTGAATAATGGAACAGTGTGTTTTTAAAGAGGATATGCTGAATGGAAAAACAGCAATCGTTACAGGTGCGTCACGTGGTATAGGCGCAGCAATTGCCCACAGATTGTGCGAAGTTGGCGCAAACGTCGTTATCTGCTCGCGTTCCACAGAGACTATCTCTGAAACTGCTACTACGCTGAAAGACAAAGGCTATTCCATACACGCGATGGCTGCTGACATTTCCAAAAAAGAAGATGTTGAGGCACTTGTTGAAAAGACAATCGAACAGTTTTCACAAATTGATATCCTCGTGAACAACGCTGGAATCACCCGCGATATGTTGCTGATGCGTCTCAAAGATGAAGATTGGGATGCGGTTTTACAGACAAATCTAACTGGCACGATGTATTGCACCCGCGCTGTCCTCCGTCCCATGATACGCCAGAAAAGTGGAAACATTATCAACATTTCGTCAGTTATCGGATTGATGGGAAATGCTGGACAAGCGAGTTACGCTGCAGCGAAAGCTGGCATTATAGGTTTAACAAAAACAACCGCAAAAGAAGTTGGGACACGAGGTATAACTGTAAACGCTATCGCCCCCGGATTTATTACAACTGACATGACAGCACAAATCCCCGAAGAGTTTCAGGAAAAAGCACTTGAACTTATTCCATTACAGAACTTTGGCGCGCCAGAAGATGTAGCAGATGCTGTTTGCTTTTTAGTATCCGATGCCGCACGTTATATTACTGGTCAAACTTTACAGGTTGACGGTGGCATGGTGATGTAACTTATATCTCTGAATTCTGCCGATAGGCAGCAAATTGTTTTCATTATTGGCTTACCGTAGGGATAGGTAAGTATATGCAACTTACCCTACAAATTAACTTAGATATTTTAAACTTAAGAACGGGTTCCATCAACTATCCAATTGTTGATTTATCCGCCCGTTTTGATAGGAGATTAAATTAAAGATATGGCTACAAATGAAGAACGGCTTATTGAAATTATTGCTCAACAACTCGGTATTGACTCAGACAACGTGACTCCTGACGCTTCATTTATGGAAGACTTAGGAGCAGATTCGCTTGATACTGTTGAATTAGTCATGGCACTTGAAGAAGAATTTGATCTTGAGATCCCTGACAGCGATGCTGAAAAGATACAGACTGTTCAAGATGCTCTTGATTACCTTGATGAACATGTATAGATTCACCTATTTTGACAAATCTGTTGAGGGCATGTAGACTTAAACTACAGTCCTCTTCACTTACCTAAGCAAAGGATCGGTCTCGTGGAGCGTGTAGTAATTACAGGAATCGGCGTTGTCAATGCAATCGGCAACACGAAAGAAGAATATTGGGATGCGCTTGCCATCGGTAAAAACGGAATCGGACCTATAACCTATTTTGATGCAACCGATTATCGTACGCAGGTCGCCGCAGAGGTTAAAGACTTTGAAGCGGAAAAGTATCTGGATAAGAAAACTGCATCCCGTTTTCCGCTTTTTATTCAGTATGCGCTTGCTGCCTCTATAATGGCACATGATGATGCTGGGTTGGACCTGTCCAAGGTTGATCCTTATCGCGCAGGAGTCCAAATCGGTTCTGGTGTCGGTGGGATCGGTGTGCTTGAGGAAAACGCGGCAATCCTGATTGAAAAGGGACCAAAGCGTGTCAGTCCGTTTCTCGTGCCGTTTATGATCATTAACATGGCATCAGGACAAGTGTCTATCCATTTCGACCTCAGAGGTCCCAATTCCGCATCTGTTACCGCTTGTGCAACTTCCAACCATTCCATCGGTGAATCACTACGTTTGATTCAACATGGATATGCAGATGTGATGTTCACTGGTGGGGCTGAATGTGCTATGACACCTCTGGCTTTTGCAGGGTTCTGCTCAATGCGCGCGATGTCCGAACGCAACCATGAACCTGAACGCGCCTCTCGCCCATTCAACAAAGATCGTGATGGATTTGTTATGGGAGAAGGTGCGGGCGTTCTCATCCTCGAATCACTTTCGCATGCTAAAAAGCGCGGCGCATATATCTACGCTGAAGTTGTCGGCTTTGGAATGACTTCTGATGCGCATGATATGGTCGCTCCGCCAAGAGACGGGGAAGGCGCAGCAAAAGCGATGGAATTCGCATTAAGTGATGCCAAACTCTCGGTAGACACTGTTGATTACATCAATACGCACGGCACATCGACCCCGATCGGTGATGTTGCCGAAACTAACGCTATTAAATCCCTTTTCGGAGAACGGGCATATAAAATTCCAGTAAGCTCCACTAAGTCTATGGTTGGACATTTGCTGGGTGCTGCAGGTGCTGTAGAACTTATTGCCTGTTTAGGTGGAATGGAAAAAGGATTCCTACCACCGACTATCAACTATGAACTGCCGGATGAAGAATGTGATTTGGATTACATCCCGAACGAGAGTCGTGACACAAAATTTGAGGTTGCACTCTCCAACGCATTCGGTTTCGGAGGACACAATACCTCTATCGCTATCCGAAAATTTACCGGTTAGTAGTGGTGTCCAGTCCTATTCTTATCATTTAAAACTTTGTGCACTCAACATATATCGGCTTCGGCAGTAACATAGGCGACAGACTTTCGTATATTGAGAACGCTATCCATGCCTTATCGGAAGCGGAGGGAATCACCCTACAAAAGATTTCCTCTCTTTACGAAACAGAACCTGTCGGAGATGAAGCACAAGCACAGTTTCTAAACGGTGTTATTGCGATCAAAACTGACCTTTCTCCTCACACCCTACTGCAAACTTTAAAACAGAGCGAAACCACCATTGGTAGACAACACCGCATCCGCTGGAGTCCACGAGAAATCGACCTGGATATTTTAATCTATGGCGATATATGCCTGCGGACCCCTAACCTTGTTATACCCCATCCAGAGATGCATCTCCGTCGTTTCGTGCTTGTCCCATTAGCTGAAATTGCCTCTAACCTTGTGCATCCCGTTTTCAATGAAACCATCCAAACATTGCTTGAACGTCTTGAGGATAATAAATCTGTTGTGAAAAATAAAGATTATGATTTATACTCTTACCTCTCAACACCCCCTCTTTTCTTATAGACTTCCACACCGCAATCTGATATAATTTCCTCAACAATTTAAGGAGAGTAGAGAGATGCGATGGTTTGAAACTCGCGGTCCAGTATACCCTGAGGATAACTACGTTGTCGCCCGCCCAGAAGAACTTGCGGATTTTGTTGATCGGTTGAAAAAGGGGAGATACATAGTCCTCTTTGCGCCGCGCCAGACAGGTAAAACTACGTTTTTCCGAAACGCTCTTGATACACTTGAAAACAAAGAAAACGGGTATTTCCCTATACAACTAAATTTTGAGGGATATGTAGACATTGATGCTACTGTCTTTTACAATTCTCTCGGCAAAGAAATTTGTAAGAAAATTAAGGACGTATTCCAAAAACGCAGAGAGAATCCTTCTGATAGTTTCAACCAATTTTTGTCGAATGCACAGATAACCGATGCTATTTCAATGCGAGAATTTTTTGAATCCCTCGGAAGTTTGTTGAAAAACCAGCGGTTTGTCATGATTATTGACGAATTTGATGCTACTCCACCACCTGCTTTACGCGGATTTCTGCATACACTCCGCCAGATATATCTTTCTGAAAAAAAACGATGTCCATACAGCGTTGGCATTGTTGGTGTCAAGAGCATCACACAACTAAATTATGATCGGTCTATCTCCCCTTTCAATATCCAAGACGAATTCAAATTACCCAATTTCACGCTTGAGCAAGTGCAGGAACTTCTTTCACAATATACAGACGAGGTTGGACAACCTTTTATCCCTGAAGTGATAGCATCTATCCACAAACAGACTGCTGGGCAACCTGTACTTGTCAACCGATTCGCGCAAATTCTGACAGAAGAAATGAATATCCCGAATAGTGAACCGATTACAATGGATCACTTTTCAAAAGCACATATAAAACTCCTTCGTGAACGAAACACCAACATTGCACATCTGACGACCAATATCCGCAGAGATCGGCGATTTGAAGCACTTCTCATGAAGATTGCTTCTTACGATGAAGGGGTGGAATTCACCTTGCACAATGAACTCATTAGTGAACTAACGACTTATGGCGTAATCGTTGAAGGTGCTGACGGAATGTGTGAAATTGTCAATCCAATTTACCACTATTGCATTATGCAAGCATTCAAACCTGCTGTAAATGGATTAGAACAAAATTACTTACCTGAAGATACCCGTGATGGATTTATGGATTATCTCACATCGGATGGATATATTCAGATGGAAACACTTCTTGACAACTTTAGAGATTTTATCGCACGCGCAGGTTTCAAGATTTTACAAGTGCCAGAAACACCACAGGAATACGTAGGTCAACATCTTCTCTTCGCTTATTTGAGCCAATTTGTTCAGATTATAGGTGGCACTATGTACCTTGAGGTGCAAACAGGACGCGGCAGAATGGATATCCTAATTCTCCATAACCATCACAAATACATCGTTGAGACAAAAATATGGGGCGGAGATACTCGGTATCAGACAGGCAAAGCACAACTTGCCACGTATGTTAGGTTGGAAAAAGCGGTGGCGGGATACTATGTCGTGTTTGATCATCGAAAAACACCGGAACCACGGGCAGAAACCGAAACATTTGATGGCTTGACTATTCGCAGTTACGTAATTCCTGTGATACAAGAACTTCCTTCATCAATTCAGACATAAAAATGTGTAAAGTTTTTGGTAAAAGTTTGGGCTAAGGTGTCTTGTCTAAATCGCGGATTATCACAGATTTCACGGATGACGCGGATTATGGTTATGATAATGACAGATTTTTCTGGCAACAGAATAACATCGTTATATATAGACACGCTAATCCAATAAAAACACCTGATCGGACAATGAATTAAAATCTGCATAATCCAAGATTCAGACAACATACATGCCAAAAACTTTACACACCTCATCCATAATCAAAACTTGTAATTATGAGTTAAACATGGTATAATCTTTAAGCAATTTAACCTTAAATTAGACTGACAATCTACCTCGGACAGACATAACATAAAAGATGAATATACACGAATATCAAGCCAAAGAGATTTTAGAATCCTTCGGTGTTAACACACTTCCCGGCAAAGTTGCCGAAACGGTTGAAGAAGCAGAAGCCATCGCGAAAACAATCAACAGTTCCAAATACGTTGTTAAAGCACAAATTCACGCAGGTGGACGCGGAAAAGGTGGTGGTGTCAAACTTGCAAACTCTATCGCTGAAGTAAAACAACACGCTACAAATATGCTCGGCATGCAATTGGTAACACCTCAAACCGGCCCGGAAGGCAAACTTGTCAGGAAAGTTCTTATTGTCCAAGCTGCCTCAATACAAAAAGAGTTCTATCTTGCTATTTTACTTGACCGGGAAACATCACAACTCACT
>JAPPMR010000093.1 GCA_028818995.1 Candidatus Poribacteria bacterium
TTGATGATTTCTATTTGCTCTGGTGTTTACGTCTTATTGAAATCTGCTGGTGGCATCCGACGACTGTCGTCATCAGAGGTGATACGGAGGTAGAGTTCGCTCTCTTCTGGTTCTTTAGGAACGAGAATTGGATATCCGCTCGGTTCAGAAAACGCGCCTTCCTTTGTGTCAAGGCGTAGGTTTGCCTGTCGAGTTTTCTCGTCTGGTCCGTGGCAGGCAAAACAGTTATCCGATAAGATGGGACGGATATCTTGACTATAGTTGATGGTCTTTTGTGGGGTTTCGTGGTTATCTGCATAAGCAATCGGCAGTCCTAACATTGCGATGCACAAACATACTAACATAGCAGTTAGTGGAATGGAACTTTTAGCACTTTTCACTGGAATTCACTCCCTTTTTTAATATGGTTTGCAATCTGAAGTCGGTTATAAAAAATTACAATTACGACACTTAGATGGTTTTTTTGCTAAGTATTTATTATAACGACTTGTGTTTAGTTAACTATTTGTTTGTATTATTTTCACGCATACTGAACTCATGTTATACACATATCGTCCCTACGGGACTAAACATAGGGTATTCAACGTTTTCTATAAACATATCGTCCCTACGGGACTGAAGAAGAATCAACTAATGATAAAAATTATAGTGGATTCTATAATCAACTTTACATCTGAACTGTAGGAGGGAACTCCGATTCCCGACTATCAAGGCGTTTCGTCGCGATTCGGAGATCGCTCCTACAGAATATATGTGAACTTATTTATATAATTTACTATATCAAATATGGTGGGAGGTTTTTTCTCTGAAGGTCGTTTACGTCGAAACATAGAAACGACAAGTGCTTTGATGACCTTAACAACAATCAATATTACTATAATGACTATTCCGATCAGAATCACCCAGTCTATCAGACTCAGCAGATCATTCATAAATTCTGCTCTGGAGATTTCCATGCGTTGCCTCCTGCTTGGACCTGACCATCCTGGAACATCAACACGAAATAGAGATTTTTCAAATCCAAAGAAATGTAGATATAACATTCCCACTGCAGCTGCCGCTAATCCACTAAGGATTAAAAATAACTTATTTTTTCCCATCAGACAACCTCTTTTTACCTTTTAATACAAAAAGGACTGATATCAAATTCAGTTTTACCGGTTAGTGCCAATTCACTCATGATGCGTCCGACAAGTGAACAGAATTTAAAACCGTGCCCAGAGAAACCAGCAGCTATCAACAGATCCGGGCAGTCGGGGTGCGCGTCAATAACAAAATCTTCGTCCGGGGTTTCGGTATAGAGGCAAACTTCAGCATGTGTGGATTTGCCAAGTCCTGGGATACGTTCCTGTACGTAGGTGTCTATGTGCTCAATATAATCTGCGTCAGGCTCCCGTTTGCATCTATCAGGAAAAACATTTCTTCCTTTTCCGTGGCGTGCAACTTTTACTCCGTTTTTTCCAAAATAGGGTATACCGTAGAGAAATTCGCCACGCACTGTTATCTCTGTAAAAACTGGAAACCTTTCAGGTTTGAACAGCGGATTAGCATGTTGGTAATAACAGACTTGTTGCCTGGTAGCTTTGAGCGGAAAATCAACTTCTGCAAGGAGTATGTTTGTCCAAGCACCTACAGTTACTACGATTTTTTTACCGTAAAATTCACTATCTCCAGCATAGACTGTTGGGTTATCCATCTCCCAATCAATGTGGTTTACATGGGTTTCTTCTCGGATTTTTGCCCCATGTTGTTCAGCCAATTGCAGGTGAGTCAATACACATTCGGAAGCATAAAGAAAACCCGTATCCTTTTGCCAGAGAATATCCATATCATTAGACACTCGGAATTGTGAGAACCGTTCTGTCAATTGTTTCGCATCCCACCACTCTGATTCAACGCCTGCAGCGTCTAAACTTTGCCGAACTGAAATCATGTATGGATTTCCACTCTCACCTAAATTGACGCTTCCGGTAATGAACAGCAATTGCTTCCCTGACACTGACTCAAGATCGCGCCATTCGGCATAAGCGGTTTTCATCAATTCGGTATAAAAAGGTTTATCGTAAAAGAAGCGGATGATGCGCGTTTCCCCGTGTGAACTACCCAATGTATGTCCACGCTGGAATTGTTCTAAAAGAAGCACATCCGCGCCAAATTTGGCAAGATGATACGCGGTTGCACTCCCCATGCCACCTGCGCCAATGACGATTGTGTCGTAGATATGAGATTGCATTCTTTGTCTTTGTAGTTTAGGGTTTGGTGCTTTTACAAAACGCCCTACAGCAGATAAATTTATCCGTTTTGCGGGAATGGATTTGGTACGGTGGTAAAATTCTGATACCGATCTTCACCACGCAATAAAATCGGTTTCCACGGACGTTTCAGTGAATTATCCTCTGCCTGTTTCACTGATGGTGGGATATATCGGATTGTTAAACCGCAGCGCCTACGCGTAGAATGGTTTGGCAGACTACCGTGAATTATCTGTCCGTGATGGATAGACATCTCACCTGCTTTTAGGACAAGATCAACCGCAGTCTCTGCATCCGCTTCGGATACCGGGATTTCCTGATTGATGCTCAGTAGATTGCCTTCCTGTTCGGATTTGCCGTGTTCTTGGACGCCCTGATGGTGGCTTCCGGGTATCACGCGCATACATCCGTTTTCGATATCGCTGTCATCTATAGCATACCAAGCGGTAATAGCGTCAGGTGGTTCAAGTCCCCAATATGTCACATCTTGATGCCATGCAACAAACTTTTCACGCGGACCATATTTACAGAAGAAGTGCGTTGCTAACAGCATCACATCCGGACCGATAAGTGCTTCAATAACATCAACAATTTTGGGGTGTGATGCAAGTTCCCAGATAAATTTATAGTCAAAATGCCAATCAATGAGACCAATTTCACATTTCTCTGCACCGACTTCTGCTTCTAATGCATCGTATTCTTTACGAAAATATGAGGTTTCAGCATCTTCAGCAACGTGAATACCAGTTAAAAATCCATTTTTTTCGTAATTTTCAGCAAGTTGTGTGTTTGTCGTTTTCATACGATGTCCTCTCTTATGAAAGTTCTGGAAGTTTCCATTGGCGGAACCATTGTGAATCTTCAGGAGGCGGTTCACCTGTATTTTGCATCGTCTTAAAGGTTTTCAAAGTAGGGGTTACTTGTTCAGTCCAAATCTTTTCAACTTCTTCAAAGGTTACGGATTGACGTTCGGTAATATTCTGTTGTGCGTAAGCATCAAGCAATTCCTGCATCTTGTTGCCAAGCCATTCAACTTCATCGTTCACCATGCGCTCACCGACACGACGGTCTGAGTCATAGGCATTGCCACCCATTGCAAAGTGGGGTCCTGGTTCATCTTTTGCTGGCATCCGAGACATATCAACGCAGTCTGGTTCTAATGCCCACAATAATGAGGTTTCAACTCTACCCGCGTGGTCTCCACCGTCGCCTTGTTTACTAAAACCGAGGTGGTTAGCCTCAAAATCAGGTAGTCCATATAAACGCATCTCAAAATGAGGTTGAATTAATTCAAGCAGTGTTTTGAGGTCTTGCCAATTCGGTCCATAATGACCGGTTAGGAAGATAGCAGCGTGGAATCCGAGTGCATCCGCAGCACGGACATGATAGCACACATTTTTGAAATGTTGCCACGCGGGCATAGCAGTCATCCAACTCCGTACTTCACCGACATTCTGCTGTGCCCAATTCGCATACATTCCATGCTCATGGATGTGCCAATAGTCGGGTGGTGCAACAATGCCACCGTGCATCTGTGCTGTACGACAAGCAATTGCGTGCGCCTTAAGTGCATCAAGCCCGACTGTATTTTGTGGTCCGTGCGGTTCGCAAAGCCCATAAGTAAAATAGACACCTGGGCAAGCCTCAAAAGCAGCTTCTAATTCATCAGGGAACATGCGTTCCCAACGCACCTCATTCTGCATTATTCTTCTCCTCAAATCTTGCACCGAATTAGACTACAATTCTATTCTTTCCAATCCTTAAAAACAACACCACATCTCGGACATTGCGTTGACCAACCCGTTTGCCGCTGTCCGCAATTAGGACACAACCATCTAACACCCTTACGGTAAGCATAAATCCAAACTGCTATGATGAAAACAAAAGGTAGTATTACCATTATGTTAATTTCAGTCAACTTTTTCTCCTTGTGTCTTCTTACTCAACAGAATGGCTTTCAATCTAAGATGCCCCTTGTTACTGTCGCACATTTAAAGTCCGGCAAATCTTCTTAGCGCCGGTAAGGTTGGGTTGTAGTTCAAACGCCAAAAGCAAAACCTCTCGTGCCTCTGTGAACAGATTGATTTCAACATAGAATTCAGCAATCTTTTTATACATCCATGCCGTTTCCCGTTTCGGCAGTTCTAATGTCTGAATTTTCGTTAATGGAAGCTGATCCATCTGCTCGTATCCTTCAACACTGAAGTGATAGAGATAGATTCTCTTGAGACGTTCTTTGACCTCTTTGATAAAGTGCTTAAAACAGGGACGTTGTCCTTCTGCTGATAACAGGGATTCATAAATTTGCATCGCCAACTCTATTTTTCTGTGCCGCTCTGAAATAGAACCATTTCCGTTAGAAAAACCGAGATTCTGATATGCTTCAGCAATAAGAAACTCACAATCTCGGCTATCTTCGTAGTTGAAGAAATCGTCAATACACCATTTAGTGCCTTTCTTTTCACACCTTTGGCACAGCTGTTCGTAAATGGAGATGCCAGTCTCGTAGTTTTGATGTAATAATGCTTGGAACAACAATTCTAACTTAGCTAAGTCCTGATCCAGTCTACTGTGTCTGTCAAAATATGAGCGGTATGATTTCTTCTGACGTTCAATGTTCTGAAGTATCCGATCATAGTCAGATTTGCGTTTTTCGTCTTGCAGTACATCGTAGGCGTTACAAATCTCCCGGAATTTATGTTTGCCATGTGCTACCTCATCTGGTCCAAAGTTGATGTGAAGTTTATCGGGATGGTATCGTTTGGCAAGTTTGCGGAAGGCTCGTTTTATTTCGGACGCAGTCGCATTTCGGCCAATCTCTAAAATTTGATAGTAGTTTGGAATTTGCATGGGTATACTAAGTCTACTGAATAGATATAGTATTATAATTCCATGTATTGTCGGATTTGTCAAGTGGAAATTTGGAAGGTGGAAAGTATAAAAGGGAGGAAATTGACTGTTAAAAAGATTAATGTGTTCTGGCAGTATTCTTACTAATGTTGAATCTAATCAAGGTTTAGGTTCTATTAAGCCTTCTTATTTTATAAGGTTAACTGCCAAAGAAGAACAAACCCGATCACAAGCATGATTGGAATATAGAAAGGTAGAAGTGTCTTTGAAAAAACGGCTTTTATCCAGTCCCCATTCTGCTTATAAGAAGCGGTATTCATAGAGAAGTCAATCGTATCTTCGTCTGTTTCTCTAACGGCATCGTATAACCTACGAAATAGCCGTTCTTGGTTAAGATAAAATCCGTCCAATAGCCAAAAAGAGACGGTAGGAATCGCAGCTAACCAAAA
>JAPPMR010000341.1 GCA_028818995.1 Candidatus Poribacteria bacterium
GATACATAGTGGAAAACAACAGTCGGGACGCGGTATTCTAACACTCAATACATTAGGGACTTTACCTACTTTGGATGTCCGTGAACTCTCGGATGTGGCGTTAGCAAATGCTAAGGCAATTTTTGAACGTTTGAAGTATCAACGGATGCTGCCTTTCAACGAGTGCGATCATGACCCTGTCCGCGAGGAATTAGATCGGTGCTTACTGACTGAGGTGTTGGGAATTACAAGTGATAACGTGCTGGAGTCAATGCAGACTCTGCGCGAGATGCTTTGCGCTGAACCGAGTATCCACGGTGGGAAAAAGTCTACATGTGATCTTGATGCGGAGTTGGTGATGCTTAAGCGGAAGGGGGTTGCTTTTCCGAGTTGGTATGGTGAAGAATGACATTAAAGAGATATGATATTTGGATATTTATAGAGGTAAATCAATGAAAAAGGAAGATTGAAATGAATCTAATTAAAGACGAAAAAGAAGCAAAAGGATTTCCCTACTTTCAATTGATTGCATTGGGATCAGGGGTAGCAGTTGGTACTCCTATTGGAGACCCAACTGGAATATCAGCTGGGGCTATTGGTGTGTTTGGTGGTTGGGGTTTAGAAAGATTTATCACGCCATTTATAAGTAAAAGACAAACTGTAAGATTATTTCAATGGGGAATACAAGCATCAGAAAATATATCTCAAAGATTGGAAAATGGTGAAAAATTCCGGGATGATGGCTTCTTTTCTGAAACACCTACAAATCGTTCCAAAATGGACGAAGCTGTTGAATCTACTTTGAAAAAAGTGATGGAACAACAGAAGAACCCAAGATAAAATATATGGCGAATTTAACTGAAAATGTACATTTCGATTCAGATTTGGATATTGATACATATCGCCGCATTTTAAAATGTCTTGAGGAACTAAGTTATCGCCAACTTTGCATAGTCAAATTATTTATAAATGCAGACCGAATAGATTTAGATAGTATCGGTAACCCAAATGTTACTCCTAACTTATCTTCAATCCTCACAGATTGTGTTGAAGTTAGCGATAAGGGATTCATAAACTCTAACAATCCCCTTATGGAAAAAATTCGTGAATTGTATTCAGGTGTTTCTGGTAAAACTTGGCGTATCGGCAATCAACCACCAAAGTATTCTGGATTTTCCAACAATTTTAGCAAATACCTTTTCAAATTTGCAAAATTGGACCGGATTCCTGATGAAGATGTAAACGCAATATTGAGGGAATTAAAGTCAGACTCATAGATGTTAATTAGGGAAGGAGAGATAATCAGATCCGCCGCTCGTATTCATCATGTTTTCCAATCCAAAACCAAATAATCGTACCGTTTTCTTCATATCCTAAAGCTCTGTAATCATCAGTAATACGTAAGGACCAAAGACCAGAGACTTTTTTGAAATGAAGTGATGGATATAAAGGGTTTTCTTGTAGGAGTTGAAATTGTTTGGCGGCACGTCTTTGTATATGTGTCGGCAGTTTTTGCACCAACGCTGTAAACTTCTGATTTCTAATATGCTCGAATTGCGAGTTATTCATACCTAACGTTACACTATCTTAGTACATCTACCTGCTTTATAGTCTTCAATAGCCTCCTGAATAAGGGGGTCAAGTTTTCCAGCTTCCATATCTTCTTTGAGCTGCTGATCCCATGCTGCTTCTTTCGCAACTAAAATATCATGAAGCATGTCCGGCAATTTTTCTTGTACAACTTCGGCTGTTTCGGCTACACATTCTATTTCGGGCAGTTCAACGATTGATCCTTCCCAATCTTTTCCATTCTTTTGAATATGTGCGGTATAAGTTTCATCAAACAATTCGTTATAAATGAAAAAGGTTATTATACCGTCCCAATTAATAACCATATAAAACATCTCCTTGATTGTAAACAATCCTTGGGCTATAAGGATTCGTTAGTCAATACCCTCAACAAGTTCGGTCTATATACGATGATGCGTTTTGTTTATAGCATTGCCTTGTTTAACCTCAGCAGCATTGTTCCCGACACGACTCGGTTAGGCAGGACCACGGCATGTAACGCGGGTTGTATTCCCTATCAATAATGCTAAGAATAGGATACACGAAAAACGTAAGATTTGCAAGAAAAACCTCTTAATATCGCACCCGCGAGATGCTTTGTGCTGAACCGAGTATCCACGGTGGGAAAAAATCCAAATGTGATCTTGATGCGGAGTTGGTGATGCTTAAGCGAAAGGGGATTGCTTTTCCGAGTTGGTATGTGGAATAGCGATTCGAAGTCATAAAAGGATTGATATTCTGGTGGATTAGCGATATAATTAAGCATTAGGGCTATTG
This sequence comes from Candidatus Poribacteria bacterium, assembly GCA_028818995.1. Next base: position 2,326 of record JAPPMR010000341.1, read on the forward strand.
ACTCTATAGAAGGAACGAAGATATATCATGCAAATTGAAGATTACTTCAACTTTTTGGCAGAAGATGATATTCGTATTAAAGGCACGCGCATAGGCATCGAATCTGTTCTATACGAATATATTTACAAGAACAAAACGCCCGAGGAGATTGATCAGCGTTTCCACACGGTGACATTAGAACAAGTCTACGCCACAATTCTATATTTTCTTCAAAATCAGCAAAAAGTAAGTGCTTATTTGGCAGATTATCTGGAATACTGCCGAAAGGCACGAGAGGAATATGAGAAAAATCCGCTACCCGTTGTTCTTCGACTGCGTCAACTCATAAAAGACAGAAGAACTTCATAATCCTCCTTCTATATCAGGAAACTGCAAACCCTATTTCAGCCATCAAAGATTTCCATTACGATTCGCGCTGAGTATCATCTTGTATTTTGTTTTGACTACCACCTACTATATTTTGGAGATTTTCGACAACACTGATCAGTTTGTAAATCATGTTTCTATTTTCAGTAACCTGCTCATTTATGTTTTGAATTTCCCCATTTATGTTTTGAATTTCCCCATTCATTTTATCAACGTCTTCCTTAACCTCTTCCCTAAATTTTTCATTCTTGGCAGTCTCAAGTACTAGCCGTTCTGAAAAGTTAACTATCTTATTCCTAATATCGCTAATTTCATTCAAAATATGGGTAATTTGGTTAGCTCTTTCGTCAGATTGCCTTTTGCGATTAAAGAGCCAGACCATGAAGATTCCCAGACCTGTTGCGATAAGGGATGTAAGAATAGGCAATATCATTGTATGCCACATTTACGTTTCCTTCATTGGTATGAAATGCTTGTCATCGATATTTTTAACGGCATATCACATTATACTGTAAACTTATGATTAAAGTCAAACAAAAAATCTCTGATGTTTGCAAGACACATTTGCATCTATCGCACCGTGCATGGTAAAATATTCCTACCATTTCACCCACAGGTTTCCATCACATGCATTCAAACCGACTCATCATTTTTCTCTGTGCTTTACTTTTCTGTTTAGCAACTATGCCTGCTTTTGACGTTATAGGGCAAGATACTACTTCAGAAAAGACACCAACTAATAACAAAACAGAGAACACCGGCACGCTACCCCTTTTCAACATCGCTCAACTCAACTTTGAGGGGAATAAACATTTCAATCAGAAGAAGTTGCGCGATCTATTCAGGTGGGAGGTAAAAAAAGTATACTCTCAGCAGGAAATTGTAGCGGGTTTTGAACGTATCCTTTCTGCATATCGTAAAGAGGGATTCGTATTTGCGCTGGTATCCCAGCCAACCGTCTCACCCATTTCTGCAAGCAATACACAGGTATCTATTAACGTAACAATCCGAGAAGGCAAACGACTGCGCATCGGGGATTTTTCGCTTATAGGGAATGAACTCTTTTCTCAATCCAAAATTCTGCGTGAACTCGGTTTGCGAAAGGGACAATTCTTCACGCAAACCGCACTTGAACAAGGGATTGAGAGAATTCAACTCTTATACAGTGAACATGGACATCCAAAAGTTGAAATTGAACCGATTATCACCAATCTTTTACCTGCGATTGGCAATATCAATTTCGCTTTGCAGATTCGAGAAGGCGAAAAAGTTAAGATAAATGAAATAAAAGTAAGTGGTCTTCAGAAGACAAAAACAGATGTGGTGCTAAGGGAAATTTCTGTTAAAGCAAACGACTTTTTTGACCAGCGTAAAATTGATCAGAGTTACCATCGCTTACGGAATTTAGGGTATTTTTACCATATCCAACCAAATTTGCTGGAGGCAGGCACAACGGAGGATACAATTAACTTCCATGCAAAAGTTACTGAGGCACGAACAGGACGATTGATCCTGGTTCTCGGCTATGCTCCACCGGTGGAAGATTCAGATTCAGTGCCACAACTCACTGGAGTCGTGGAAGCGCGTGAGACAAATCTGTTAGGAACGGGGCGAGATGTCAACATTTATTGGAAATCAGGCTTACTCAAGGCACTGCGACTTGGATACAAAGAACCGTGGGTTTTGGGAAAACCGATTACGTTGGGAGTCATGTATAGTCAACTCAAACAACGCAGTCCGATCAATGACTCAGAGTCGGAAGAACGCGCAGCAAGTATCAGCGGGAATACAAAATTTGGGAGATTTTATGAAAGTGAAGTGACACTTGGGTATAAACAACTTATGTTTGAAGATTACATACCAACATTTCTACCTTCAAACATACGAGATCCCTCTCATGCACCAATGCCAACCGTAGTAGACAGAATACCTGCCGCACAACTTGGGCGTGGCTCGAAGTATAGTGTAACCTTGCGGTTAACGCGGGATTCACGAGATTATTTTCTTAATCCAACACAAGGTAGGCGCGATAGTGTTGCCGTTGAACTCTCCAGAAGTGATTTTAAACTGCGAAAAGTTTGGCTTGACCTTCAACAGTATTTTCAGACATGGGAAAATCAAATAATCGCGATTGAACTGCACGGTGCAGCTGCATGGGGCATCAACATTCCACCAACGGAACTGTTTTATTTAGGAGGCGCAACGACGCTGCGCGGATATGATGAGGATTGGTTTTCGGGACCTCGGCGCGCACATGCGAATCTTGAATATAGATTTCTTACGGGACGGAACTCACAAATTTTTACCTTCGTTGATTTAGGGTCGGTTACTTTTATTGACCGACCTTCTGTTTTTGATAAATTACGAATAGGTTATGGATTTGGCGCAAGGCTTGAATCTAAAGGCGGGATTATACAATTAGATTATGGGTTGGCTGCTGGAGATTCGGCACTACGCGGTAAAATACATGTGAAGTTGGGTGCAGCATTTTGAGGTAGTGGAGTGTCCACTCTTAAATCATGAGTCACGAAAGAAATCGGGAATCGGAGTTCCCTCCTACAAAGACAGACCTATTTTCTGTAGGAGCGATCTCCGAATCGCGACATTTACCTATAAAATATGAGTAGACACAGCAGTGTGTGTTTCGCTTGTAAACGGGTCTCAACTTTATTGGTATTCAAACGTCTTGATTATAGTAGAATCTAAGAATATAGATATTTCTCGGTAGGCGAGGTTTCCTAACCTCGCTGGTGCAGCGTGTATAAATGATTCTAAATTTACAATAAACAGTTTGTAAAATAACCTAAGTTGCTACCTATAATATACTTTTAAATCCATGGGATTTGCTCTATA
>JAPPMR010000698.1 GCA_028818995.1 Candidatus Poribacteria bacterium
GAATTAACACCGTACTCATGTGATAAAGGAGCGGATGTAGTCGTTCACCCAATGCAGTCCGAAAACCCAGGATTGCTTATACAGGTCAAGCAACGTAATGCTGGTGGCAAACCAGGGGGCGAGGCGGTGGATGAGATTATCGCAGCAAAACCTTTTTATCAAGAAAAATATAGCACAACTTTTAAACCCATTGTGATAACAAATCGTACTTTTACTAACGAGGCCCGCCGTCTCAGTCGTACAAATGAAGTACAAATGTACGAACGTAAATGGATAATTGAAAATTTGACGCAATACCCTGTAACATGGACTGATGTCAACTTGTGTCAGTTTCAAACAGTTTAAAGGCGTTAATCATAAATTTGGATTAAATATGAAGACAAGTAAAAAAGGGACCACGAGTATATCCAAAGCAAGAACCTTAGAAGAGATAGCAGACTTCTGGGATACACATAGTTTGGCAGACTATTGGGACGAAACTCATGAAGTTGACTTTGAAGTACGAATACAGCGTAAGTGTCGTATAACGCTTACGCCAGAAATCTACGAAAAGATCCAAACAGAGGCGCGAGCGCAAGGTGTCTTACCCGAAACCCTTGTTAACCTGTGGTTAGCCGAAAGACTGCAAACAACTGATGCAGACTTGTAATTGAAGGAAAACCATGACACCACAACAACCCATAAACATCCAAGTAAACCCAACCATCACTGCCGACGAGTTATTCAACTTCTATGAACGAAACAATATTTGTGAAGTTGGATTTGGTAAAGAAATAGCAGCGCGGATACTCGAACACGCACATCTCATCGTAGCTGCCTACGTTGAAACTGAGCTGATCGGACTTGCACGCGCTACTTTTGATGGACTTTCCGCACATATCATGGAATTTTCTGTGGATGTTCGCTATCAAGGAGATAATCTGAAATATAACAACGGATCGCTGATTGAATCAGATAATAGCAGATTAGGGATTCTGTTGGGTGAACGCCTATGCCATGAACTTGAAAAAATGGGCGCGACCTTCATCACAGGCTACATCGTTGAAAATTGTGAAGAGTCCTTTTATCGCTCACTCGGTTTCAGAGAAAACGAAGGACATCTGGTTTATTATATTGACAAACGTCCGTATGTAGATGAATCTTAACGCTGTTTAAGAATTAATATGAAGTGAAGGAGAACAGAGCAATGAACAATTTACCACAATTCCCCGTGACCGTCGTCGGAAGCATGCCTCGATCAAAAATAGTGTCACGGGCATTACGAAACAGGCAGAAGGGGCGTGTTACAGATACTGACTTCAACGCCATAGCAGACGATGCAGTACTGGAAAGCCTAAAATTACAAGAAGAAAACGGAGTAGATATCGTCAGTGATGGGGAACAACGCAGAGATAATTTCTATTCCTTCATCACCGGTTGTATAGATGGCATCCGGTTAATGACACTGGCAGAGATGCTTGACTATGTTGAAGACAAAGCTGCGTTTGAACAATTGCTCAATGCTTTAGATGTACCTGCATTTGCGCTAAAAAATCCGGTCGTTGATGGAAAACTAAAACGCACCTCGCCCCTTGTCCTAAACGATTACCTATTTCTTAAGCAACACACAACAAAACCAATCAAAGTTACCCTTCCTGGTCCTTATCTTCTGACTCGTTCAATGTGGGTTAAAAAGTTATCTTACGATTTTTATCCTGATAAAGAATCCCTTGGTGATGATGTTGTCGCTATACTTCGGCAGGAATTACACGATTTACAAGAAGTTGGCTGCGAATTTGTACAATTTGATGAACCAGTGCTAACGGAAGTTGCCTTTACGGGACCGCATGAAACGCACACGTTTATGTGCGCCGCCCTTTCAGAAAAAAGCAGCCCAGAAGAAGAACTCAATTTCGCTGTAGAACTGATGAATCGTGTCGTTGATGGAATCGATGAAAAAATGAAAACGGCACTCCATGTCTGCCGAGGCAATTGGAGTCAACAGGAAGACGTTCTACTTCGTGGTTCTTATGATCTTCTGATTCCTTATTTTTGCGAGATGAACGTCAATCAGTTTGTATTGGAATATGCGACAGAGCGCGCTGGCAGCATTGATGTTCTCAGTGAACTTCCTGCGGACAAAGAGATTGGACTCGGCGTAGTGGATCCGCGCACCACAGAAGTGGAATCCGTTGATTTTGTATTAGCAAAGGTGCGTGCACTTTTAAAACATCGCAATCCAGAACAGATATATCTGAATCCAGATTGTGGTTTCGGCACATTCGCTGATCGTCCTGTAAATACAACAGAAATCGCCATCCAAAAACTGCAAACCATACATAAAGCAGCGGAGATTTTGCGTTCTGGCATCTAAAGATTGTTATCTTTTTACTATCTTTTTTCGTTGTAATTTCTCTATAGGTTAGAATACCCACTTGTGTTTTCTATATGTTTATGCTATAATTCGGTCAATTGGGATTGCTTAACCTGATTCATACATCCGTAACGCCAAGGAGAACTATAATTGATACATTTATTTGGAGAAGCTTATGATAGAGTAAAGCTACTTCGCCACTTAGGAGACATCTCACAAGTGGCTGAAGCCAAGATATACCAATTGACTGATGGAAACGAAAAAGGGACGGATGCGATCGGTTTCAGGACTGGTTCAGGATTGAATTTCACAGTACTTCCAAACCGTGGTCTTGATATATCTTATGCTGATTATAATGGAATCCCATTATGTTGGCGTTCAGGGACTGGTGATGTAGCGGCAGCGTATTATGAACCTGAAGGTCTGGGATGGTTACGCGGATTCTATGGAGGGTTGCTTACAACTTGTGGTATGACGCAAGCGGGTGCTCCGAACGTAGATGAGGATGTAGAACTTGGACTTCACGGCAGAGTTTCTCATATTCCAGCGAAAAACGTTTGGGTAGATAGTCGTTGGGAGGGTGACCGATACATCTTATGGGCGCAAGGAAAGGTTACAGAAACCGCAGCGTTAGGTGAACATTTGTGTCGTACCCGACGTATTTGGACAGAATTAGGATCAAATAAACTGCATATTGAAGACATTATAGAAAATCTGGGGTATCAGGATTGTCCACACATGTATCTTTTCCACATTAATATTGGTTTCCCAATACTCGCAGATAGGAGTGAACTTTTGGCACCCTCCTCACAGGTAACACCGCGGGACGAACACGCCAAAAACAATCTGTCAAATTATAACTTCGGGGAACCCCCCACTGTTGATTTCCAAGAACAGGTCTATTATCATGAAATGGAACCCGATGTTGACAACCACATTCGCGTGGCACTTATCAATCGAAGTTTTAACAATGGTCAAGGCATTGGAATCGCTGTGCGATACCACAAAACACAATTCCCTTACTTTGTCCAGTGGAAAATGTGCGGTCAGGGTGCCTATGTCATGGGTTTAGAACCATCAAACTGCCGAGTTGCTGGTAGGGCATCAGAACGCGAAAGCGGAACCCTACAGCATATTGAACCTGGTGGTCGCCGCCACTACGAAGTCGAAATCAGTGTTCTAACTTCCAATGACGAGATTAACGCGCTCGCAGCAAAAATAGCCGAAAATCAAAAATAACACCTATTCGGAGCAGATATGCTAATAGCATTTCCGCTCTAAGGAGAAAATAAAAATGAACAAACGTTTCACTTTACCACTTATCGCACTCTCACTCTTAACAACTATTTTATTTGGTACTTATTTTATAACTCAACCAATTAACGTTGCACTGGCTGATGGTCACGAGGTTGGCACGACCTCCCAAAAATCTGAGGCTGTACCTCTTGAAATTCCTAAAGACAGTGTTCTACATTTAATTCCTGAGACTACCTTAGGCGTAATTTATTGTCCCAGCTTGCTTGATTTGGATGACAGAATTAACGCAGTGGCATCGGACTTGGTGCCTCAAGCTGGCGAATCACCAGAACTTCTTTCGCAAATTTTAGCAGAGGCATTCGGTGCTGGATTTGAAAGTTTAGCCGAGTTAGAGGTGATTGGCTTGGATCTGAACCAAGATTTTGCTATTTTTCTAACGAGTTTGGACCCACCCAGTCTTTCTGCAACTGTACATCTTACAGACCCAGATGCAATGATGCAGGTAATTGAGACTGAAGCGGAAGGGAGTGAACCTGTCCAATATAATGGTGAAACCTATTGGAGTACTCCTGAAGGCAGTGGCAGCTTCGCGATTTTGGAAAACATACTTGTTTTCTCACAACAACCTGAGATTTGTCAGAATGTGATTGATATTAGCAAAGGGACAATGAAGTCTATCGTAGCAAATGAGGGTTACGCGTCATTCCTAACTAATATCATGAAAGGGGCTGATCAGTTAGCAGCCTATTTTAATCTGGAATCTATCATCGCACCATTTGCCGAACAACTGAAAGAGGAATTGCAAGTAACAATTGACACTATCGAAAGTGATCCTGCCGCTATGGCTGCAGCACCGATGGTTGAAAATATGTTTAACAAGGTGGTAGAAATTGTTGAAGAATTAAAATCTATTAGCGCAACGCTCCAAGTTGAAGGAACTGATGTTCAACTTGCACCGTTTTTGCAATTCAAAACCGATGGCAAAATTCAAGAGGCGTTAAAGGAAATGGCTCCTGATGAATTAGTGCTCCTCAATGATTTACCCAATCAAGGTTTTATCAACGGCGCATTCCAACTCAATGCGAAGCAGTTCTATAAGATGAATGTGTCTTGGTTAGAGTATTTTCTGGAAAATGACACTGAACTGAATGAGGCGTTTGCGGAACTTTTGGAACAGATGGAAGAAATTTATGAAGCCATGGGTGATGAGTGGAGTTTTTCTGTTAATTTTAGTGATAGTTTCATGCCAGATTATTTGGTTGTCGGTGAGATGAAAGATGAACAAAAACTAAGAACGTATATGGATGAAAAGTTTTTAGAACTATTCCAAAAATCAATGCAGATCATGAAAGATAAATTGGGCGACTCCCCTCAGATGAGTATGTACGATGGGGCGCATGTTGGAAACCCTGTAATGCACAACGGCGTTGAAATTAAATCCTTCATTTTCCCCAATCTCGGTGCTGCATTCACAGATGTGCCTGACGCTGCAAATCTTATGCCTCAAGAAATGCACTGGTCTTATGCTTTTTCAGAGGGACTCTTCTACTTCGCTATAGGTGATACAGAACAGATTAAGTCCGCACTTGATAGCAAAGCGAAAGTAAGCGAAAGCATATCTGAAAACGTGAGTTATCAGAAACTTATTCAGAAGTTGGGAATAGACAATAACATGCTCTTCGGAATTTCACCTATAGCCATGGCGAAGAGTGCTATGAATCTGGCGGCAAAGGCTGATCCTAACGCTGCCGCAGAAATTGGGATGTTTTCAGGCATCCTGATGGGTATCACTGAATCCTACAGTATCGGTTTTTCAAGTAAAGTTCGGGATGGTGGGGTTGGTGCTAAGCTACTCATCACACTTGGCGACTTTAAGCAGCTGATTAAT
>JAPPMR010000641.1:0-4527 GCA_028818995.1 Candidatus Poribacteria bacterium
AACCGCTGGTATCCTTCATCGAGACGTTTGAGGACTTGGCGCGCTGCCCACGAATCTAACTCACGCCAGTGTGCAAACATATCGGGATGCGACTTACGCAGGATGGTAAATTCACGTGACATTTTTTTGTAGGAGAGATACGGCAATCCAAGAGAATCGCGCGTGCGTTGCCACCCGAGAAAGTAGTTCCATAGTGTGTGTGCGATCCACGTCTTTCGTTTTAGATGTCGATTGCGTGGCGCACGAAAAAGTTTGTAGACTGTGGTATACATCGTGATTTCTTTACATCGTCAACCGTGTTCTAAACGGTGCGGTGGCACTCCCAAGCGGGAGGTAGTATCCACCGCCACCATGTAAGAATATTAAACCACAATTTACAAAAAATATCAAGTGTTTTTTCAAAAAAAATCCTTTGGTCTAATGCACAAGGGCGAGTCTGTATCTCCCCGCTAAAGCGTGGGAGTTTTAGACTCGAAAGTTTTGATAAAAGGAGAAGTGTCACACATGCAGAAACGTTATCTTTGAGAGGCAGCGTGAATAAACGCCTCAAATAATTTTTGTCCATGCGCTCGGAGTTCTGGGTCTTGTAGCATCCGTTCTGGATGGTATTGCACACCTATCACAAACCGATGTGAAGGGATCTCTATCGCCTCAATAATACCATCTTCTGATTGGGCAGTGACCATAAATCCCGCACCAATGACTTTCACAGCTTGGTGGTGGGCTGAATTGACTTCGGTGATGTCCGTTCCTGTCAGTTTGCTGAGGCGGCTACTCGGTTGAATCTTAATAGAATGCTGAGCATCCCGGGTACTTCTCTCATCCTTGTGAAGCAAACAGTTTTTGAGTTGCGTATGGATATCTTGGTAGAGGCTACCTCCCATCGCTACACTCATCACTTGAATCCCGCGGCAGATTCCGAAAACGGGTATATCGGCTTGGAATGCTTTTTCGCAGAGATGCAACTCCAACGCATCGCGCGACTGGCTAACGCCTCTAATCTTGCTAATACCGTTAACATGATACCGAGGTTCATCATAATGGCGAGGGTCAAGGTCACCACCTCCAGGCAAGAGAAGCCCGTCAATCTCAGGGAGATCTTCAGGCATACGCCCCGGACGTGAGACGAGCACGCGCGGTTCACCACCAAACTCTATAATTGCATCCGTATAATCTGTGATCTTTTCTGGTGTTTTGCATGTGATTCCAATAGTAGGGGTCATGTGCGAAAATCACCTCCTAAAACCGTTTCCTTTTATGGCATTTTAAGCAGACAGCATTCTTTGGGATTTGAGTTATCCGATCTGGACAACCTCCCAAATCGATTCATCGTTGTATCCGCGGCGTGCAAGTTCGAGGAACAGGGTTTCATCGGTGAAAACGAAACTCCGATTGCGCTCTGATTCAGTATGATGAATTTAGCAGGGTTTCCCAGTATCGCAAATGCGGTTCTTTGATTTCTGCTTTCTGTTCATAATCCAACTGAAGATTTCTCAAGTAGCCCTCTAAAAAAAGTTGAGGACTCCTTAACAATCGCAGATAGTATTTCAATGAAGGCAGAATGCCGTTGACAATCACCTCACACCTGTGTTGTCTGTGAATTTCACTGACGAAGTCGTTTACCGCATCTACATCTTCAACATTCGGCTCTGCTGTGGTGAGGAGATAGTAACGAGAAACAGAGGTCGGCGCAAATTTTTGATAGGCATCTTCAACAATTCCGAGCGAAATGGGGATATTATGTTTGATTTCGACGCCCTCAAAAAACCTATTGTCGTGCATGACCTCGATATCTCCAATTGCGCGTATTCCACGAGATTTGGTATCTGCTGTGGTATGGCTCTTCAATGGCAAGAGCGTTTTACCTTCATATCGCTGAATCTCCATGAGCATCTCATACGCCGAATAAACAGCCAATACGGGAAGCCGTGAAGCACCCGCAACGCCATAGTCCTGTGAAAAGTGGTGTCTGAGAAGATCCACTATTTTTTCGATCGTTACTGTCTCTGTGTGTTGTGCTTCTTTTAGAAAGTCGAAGCGTCTCTGTGATTCTTCCATCAAGGTAATTAGGGCAGAGAAAATCGATCGTAGATATTTTTTCGGGTCCGCTTTATTTTCCTCAATATCATTGAGAACTTCAAGAAAGGCTTCCTTCACGGTTTTACTACGAATCTTGCCCTCATAGTCTAATGTGTAAGGGTAAGGCTGCTCAAGGGAACGTGTCAACCATCCACTTTCAGCCATAGCAAACCGTGTAAATTTCTCTTTCATGAAGGGGGTTATCTGATCTGTGTCTAAGCCTCTGCCTGAATAACCATTTGGAAGATTGTCTTGATGATAGCGGACATCTAGGGTCGGTGTCTGAATCTTTTTGACGAGCGATGTTATCAGGACGGTCAGAACGCCTCTGAAGGATTCGGCTTTCTCGATGATAGCGTTGACCCGACGTTCCTGGCTTTCTGAGAGATCAGCATAGGTGCTGTCGCTTGAGGCTGCGATTTGATAGGTATCTTCGAGAATTGAACGGATTTGGTTCATGAATTCGCCTCAAAATCAAATAGGTGCTGCTGCGAGACATCCGACGTTTGTAGGACACGTTGCTGGGCATCTTCACAGTATTCGGCATTAATATCATAGCCGATATAATGTCTACCGAGTCTTTTGCAAGCCACAGCGGTTGAGCCAGCCCCCATAAATGGATCCAGTACCAATGCCCCCGTAGGCGTGAGGAGATGTAAAAACTCCTCCACGACTTCCACGGGATAGATTGCTGGGTGTTTATTCCCCTTAAGGGTCGCAACAGGTGTTTCAATGACATCTCGTTTGAGTTTATTGCCGTGAATCCGAATGATTGTAAACCCTTTATTTCTCAGCTGCGATGTGCGCCCGCCCTCCTGCCCACCGAAGGGAGCCGCATGGATGCCGCGTATTTTCATCCGAAAACTGTGGGTTTTCCCGCTTTTCACCTCTTGAATCACCTGCTCTAATTCTGTGCGTGCGCAGGTTTTTTCTGCCTCGGAAAGCTCGGATTTATCAATAAGCTGAAAATATTTCTGCCCAACAGTGGTGCCATTTTTTTTCTTCGGGGACTGCGGGGTTTCGGATTTTGCTAAGAAGGCTTTTGGGTTGTAGAAATAGCGATCTGATTTGGCAAAATGGAAGAACGGTTCGGTACTACTGACGAGGCGGCGGCTGAACTGACGCGGTGTTGGATTCTTTTTGACCCATGTAATTTCATTGACAAGTCTCACGCCACCTGTATCCATCGCTGCGAGCGCGAAACGATAGGGAACCAGCAGCAAGTTGCTGTTCTGATATTTATCGCCGATATTGAAAACGATATTGCCATCATCCGTCAGAACACGGACACATTCGCGGAAAAGACAAAGTAGAATCTCGATGTACGCATCGACACTCTTCTCATTCCCCATACCGCTACCGTAATCTCGCTGCTGAAAGTAAGGGGGTGAGGTTATAACGAGTTGGATACTGCAATCCGGTAATTGCTGAATCAGTTCGAGATTATCCCCACACAGGATTTGATCAATCGGTACAGTGTTGTCAGTACAGGGGGTCCTTGAAACCCCTTTCCCCGCAGCGTCTATAAACGTAGCGTCTGTTGTTTTTCTCATTTTGAATTCCGGTCGCCAGTCGATTATCCCCCTGCTACGGTGGGAGGGTGGCAGAGAACGGCGTTGGGCTGCCGTCCCGTAGCAGTGCCACCCCGACTGGATTTAGAGAGTTTATCAGATATACGAAAAACAGTCAAGTTCCGGGTTATGCTATGGGCGGTAATCCCATCTTGGTAAAGAGTTCGTTGAGGGCATTACAGACGACTCGCTCTTTAGAAATGTCTTCATCGACAGCGATGTGTCCAATCTGTTTTGCGACTTCCGGTTTCACCCAAGCCGTCAATCGCGTTTTTCCCTGACGTGAGGGCGGTAGATCGGAGCGTTGGGCAGTCGGCGTGTTTTGGGTCTCGACTTCGGTCTCCTCTTTGGCTTTCCTGTCGTTGAAAGCCTCTGTGAGTGATTTCTTTTTTGACATTTTATATCTCCATTTCTTTTGCGAGATACGCATAGAGTCGGCGGATCTCGTCGGCGGATTTGCTACGAGGTTCGAGTTCTACGACGGTTGCACCGGAATTGTAGGCATGGATAAAACCGACGCGATCGCCTATCTCAAAGGGTAGGCATTCTGTATTGTAATTACTCTCGATCGCCTTACGTGCTTCCCTTCCTAAATTGGTATTCGGACGTACCATATTCAGAATGACATACGAGGGTTTCTTTTCCATCTCAGCAACCGTGAGCGTGTTTTTGATGGCGGCTATGTCTACGATGGACGGTTTACAGGGGATCAGCACACTCGACGAGGCTTTGATGACATCAGGGGTCTCGTAGCTTGTATTAGGGGCAGTATCAACAATCGCGAGTGTTGCGCCGTTTTCTTCGGCGATCTCTAACCAGTGATTCAATCGCGAGGCTGGCGTTGCGATGATCGCAGGGGTATCTGACTCGCGGTCGT
>JAPPMR010000641.1:4537-5477 GCA_028818995.1 Candidatus Poribacteria bacterium
CCATTTCGCAGCACTCACTTGGGGGTCAAGATCTATCAGGGCGGTGGTGTGACCGTTCCGCTCTGCTTCAACGGATAGATGCGTTGCAAGCGATGTTTTTCCTGTCCCGCCCTTCTGCGATACGATTGATAAGACTTTCATCGATAAAATATTTCATTCTCTCTACGGAGCAATGTGATCGAAGTTATAACGATGGTTTGTATGGGGTCGTTTTCGTAAAACTGAAAAAAATTGACTGTCCATAAAATTTGTGGTATACTAAAAGAAACGTGAACGAAAAGTGTTCACCCCTATGTTTAATCGCAAAAGGAGGTAAGGGCAATGTCGAAACGTGACACCTATAAATATCATCTAAAGCAACGGAACAGAATAATCCGCAGTGGAATTACGAACGACCCCGACCGCCGCGAAAAGGAGCATCAGCGAGACTACGGCAAAGACGTTCATATTCAGACAGTAGGCAGGCGTACGACGCGGGATGGTGCTCGGGACTGGGAAAAGGGTCAAAAGCGCGGCACGCCATAGTTTTAACGTGACTCGCGGTATTTTTCGGAATGTGATAGGAATTTCAGCAGAAGGCAGGGCGTTTTCCCTGCCTTCTCTTTTTCTATGATATCTTCTGACTTGATGCTCTGAGTGTTTTCAACATCATCGTGACTTTTCAGAGCATCGGCATAAATACTATCTCCCCCCACTATCTCCGGGGGGAATCGTTAGAATGAACCGAAAGATTTGAGGGTATTGTGTATCGGTTGCCATTCCGAGCGGCCGGGTTACAATCGTTATCGTCTGAAGGGGACGCGGGACTATCGTTTTTTGATGAAGCAGTGTGGGAAGAAATGTCGGTTTATCGAAGAACATACTACTTTTTCTTAGCCTTTTCTGCCTTCATTTCTGCCTTTTTTTCGTCATAGCCCTCTTTCCACGCCTCTCGCTTCGT
>JAPPMR010000353.1 GCA_028818995.1 Candidatus Poribacteria bacterium
GGCACACCATCAATAAGCGTGCGCCCTCTGAAACGAATAACGCGGGGTTTTGTGACTGGGAAATACATTGCGGGCGCGTCATAGCATTGGTAACCAATGATGTCGTCTTCATACTTATACATATAAAAGACTTGCGTTGAACTGCTCTCACAGTTGTAAATCACCCACCTCTTGTAGTCACTCCCATCACCTCCAAGTGTTCATTATCGGACACTACTGTATCAAAATCGGACACTTTCCAAACTGTCAATTTTAAGTGATTTTTCATAACCTATTGTTATTTCAACATTTGAATTTTTGGCACGGTTATTGCTGTAAAAAATTGTGCAACCTGACCGCACCCTATTCACTGGCGAATATGGACCGGGAGAATAAAATGTTTTGGAATTACCTGATTGTCGCGCTGAGAAACCTGTTGAGAAACAGGGTTTACACATACGTGAATGTGATCGGCTTGGGTATTGGAATGGGTTGCTGCGTCATGATCATGCTCTTTGTCCAAGATGAACTGAAGTATGATCGGTTTCACGAGAACGCAGATCGCATCTATCGCGTGTTGTGGCAGGGCAAAACGGGAAAAAATGCATGGCTTCTTCCGGTATGTTCTGCAAGAGTTGGAGAAGAACTCGGCAGATACCTCAATGTGGCGCAGGTCGTTCGCCTGAATCGAGATGGGCGTGGTGTGCGCCTCGGCAATGAGTATGTGCGAGAAGAACAGTTTTTTTATGTGGAAAACAGTTTTTTTGATGTATTTACAGTTCAATTCATTGCTGGCTCTGCTGAGACCGCCCTGAATAATCCAGATGCCGTGGTCATTACCGATGAGGCTGCAAAGAAATACTTTGGAAGTGACACGCCATTGGGAAAAACACTCGCGCTCAGTGATGGGTCTCTACTGACTGTAACGGGCGTCGTGAAGGGCTTTCCGTCTCAGTCGCACTTCAGGTTCGATTTCCTCGCCTCCATCAATGCCTTTGTTCCCTATCAGTTTGCTCGCAATAAATGGGGCGAGGCGATCACCTATACCTACGTACTCTTGGAAGAAAATGTAAATCCTTCCCAAATAGAAGCGCGACTACAAAAACACGTTGATAGCCTCAATCTCGAAGGTCAACCTTCTTATTATTTTGAACCCATTACAGACATTTATCTCCACTCGCATGCAACGCGATTCGCACTATCCCCTCACGGAAGTGCAGCCACTGTTTACACATTTGCATTGGTAGGTGGCATCATTTTGCTTCTGGCCTGTATGAACTTCATCAATTTGACCACCGCGCAGATGAAGCGGCGCATGCGAGAGATTGGCATGAGAAAAGTCCTTGGTGCCGATCGGACATCTTTAATCGCCCAGTTTCTCATGGAAACCTTTGGTTACGTCATCGTCGCCACAATTTTTGCAATGATGTTCTGCGAGTTGGGTATGTCGATTGTCAATGATCTTTCCGGGAAAAAGCTGTCAGAAGAGGTCTTACTTTCACGGGAGGGAATAACCCTTTTCTCGAGCACAGCATTTTTTGTCATCTTGGCAGCGGGGGTATATCCGGCGTTTATCCTCTCCGGTCTCCAGCCTGTTCAGGTACTCTTTGGACACCTGAAATTGCGGATGAGAGGGGGGCGGCAGCGCGGATGTCTGATCGTTTTTCAATTCGCCATCTCCATTTTTCTGATCATAGCTACGCTCGTTGTCGATACACAATTGAAGTACGCACAGAACAAAAAACTCGGCTTTGATAAGGAGCACTTGCTCGCAGTACATGTACAGAGACAGATCGGAAGAATCGCCTACGCACTCAGAGACCGTCTTGCAGACCTGCCCGAATCTATCGCGGTCTCTTTTGCGTCAGCTATCCCCGGACAAACCATCAGCGCAATTGCTGTCTCTCCCGAACAGCCTGCGCTTGAAAGGGAAACCTCACTGCTATTCGCCCGAGCTGATGAATATTATGTCGATGCCTTAGACTTGCACATTATCGAAGGAAGAAATTTTGCACCGCTATCATTTCCTTCAGACTCTACGGCATTTCTGATCAATCAGGCAGCAGTTCAGGCCATAGGCTGGAAAGGCGACGCGATTGGCAAAAGGATCGGGATAAGTGGGGAGCTGAAAACGATTAATGGACCAGTGATCGGCATTGTCGAAAATTTTCATATCGAATCTCTGTATAAACCCATCCAGCCTCTGGTGATTCCATTTCTGCGCGGGCCTTCGCCATACATCCTGATTCGATTCAAACCGGGCACTGTGTCCGATCAGATCGCTGCAGTGCAAAGGGTTTGGTCAAAAATCGTCCCAGGCTATCCTTTCAAGTATTCCTTTATCGATGAAGACATTGAACAGCTCTATGCGTCAGAGCACCGGATCGGAAAGGTCTTCCAAGCCTTCGCTGTGGTTGCCATTTTCATTGCTTGTTTGGGGCTTTATGGCCTGAGTTTTTACATAGGGGAGCAGAAAAAAAAGGAGATTGCCGTTCGAAAGGTACTGGGGAGCTCTGTGAGTGGCATCGTAGGATTGATTTTGAAAGACATTGCAAAATTGATTGTCGTGTCCTTTCTGATTGCCGTGCCGATCTCCTATTATGCGATGGGTCACTGGCTTGCAGAGTTCGCTTACCAGATTGATTTGGGTCCGTGGTCATTCTTATTGGCGGGTATGATGGCAATGACGATTGGCCTGTTCACTGTCAGTTGGCAAGCCATCGCGGCTGCGCGAACAAATCCCGTGGATACGCTTAAAAATCAGTAAGAAGGCTTATCCGTAATTTTACAGATGCGGCACACACGCGGAGATATCCGATGATACCAGTCTTTGTTGTTCAATATCGCCTACCTGAAGTTGAGGAAGAATGCCTGCGTTGTCTCAATATGTACTCTGATGCAACTCACATTGAGGCAATCGTATACGATAATGGCCCGACTAATGAGTGTCTGGCAACAGTTTGGAACCGACTTATTTTTAGCTACACAGCATGGGATGATAACGATCCGATAGGTGTCCTACTTAACTCTGATTGTTTTGTGACTCCGGGATGGCACTCTCTTCTTGAGCGGGCAATTCAGTCTTCTGATAGGATTGGATTTGCAGGCCCCCTGACGGATAACTGCCAAAATACCAACCAATTGGCTCCTGAGTCGTATGATCCGCGAAACTATGAAGGGGAGATCACCAGAGTCACGATGATTTCTGGCTTTTGTCTCATGTTCCGTCTGAAAGCCTTGAAAGATGCAGGAGGGTTCGCTGAAGGTGGACCATTCTATGGCCAAGAGACTGCTCTGATCTGGAAAGCCTGTGCGATGGGCTGGGAGGCTGTAATCGCCCGAGACTGCTGGGTTCAACATCTGGGATCTGCGAGTCTTAAGGCATCCGAATCAAGGGGGGAAGCCAATATAGCTTCCGAAAGGCGTATAGGAAAGGCTTGGTTCCGTCTGTTTCAGAAGAAGAATCAAGATAAATTGCCCCAAGAGAATATCGTGTCCATCTAAATGGAATACGAAGGGAAGGTATGTGATGCAGTTCGCTATCTCAAGATCTAAGAATACCAGGCAAAGCAGGAACAATACCCGGCCTTTCTACAATCCAGCGTATATCGGACCAAGGAAAGATGTACTGGAGCTCCTCCTACCAGACGCAAAGTGCATTCTTGACGTGGGGTGCAGTACGGGGGTATTAGGTGCTGCAATCAAGCAAGAGCGAAATGCTGTTGTATTTGGGATAGAGATCTCATCTGACAGGGCACTTGCTGCCTCTCAGCGTCTTGAACAGGTTTTTGTTGGTGATGCTGAGGACGTTTTTGCTTCTGGTCGGCTTGGATGTCTTCAATTCGACACGATCATATTCGCTGATTCACTTGAGCACTTTGTTGATCCGTGGAAGGTACTTGACAAGGCCATTCAGTATCTAAAACCCAATGGCACAATCATCGCATCAATTCCCAATATTCGCCACTGGAATACATTTTATCATCTCTTAATCAAGAAAGAATGGCCTTATCGGGATCGAGGAATTCACGACAGGACTCACCTTAGACAGTTTGGTCAGCGGAATGTGGCGGAACTCTTCACAGGTGTAGAAATGACTATAGAGAAATGGATTTACAATTATCGGATAGTAGAGCGACCGCATCCAATTAACCACTATTCCAAATTTTGTCTCATACCTGGTTTAAGGAACCTGCTTATTTATCAGTTTTTAGTTCGGGCGAGACAGAGAGATTCTCTTACAACATCTCTATATGGCCAATGAAGGTCCGTTTTAAAGACTGATCCACTCTGCCTGGCTATTGTCACAGTTTCACGGTATCAAATGGATCCCTTCCAAGAAAGGAGGTGAACAAAAATGAAACGTATTCTCGCTCTTCAGAAGGTTTCAGAGGAATTCGCACCAGATGATCCCTTTGATCACTCTCAATACAGCATCTGTTGCTCGTGTTTCAGTTGGTGGTCCTGTTAGACACTTTAAACCCTTAAAAGAAGTTGGTTAGCCTGTGACATATATCTCATTATAGATGGCAGAGTGGATCAGTCTAAAAAATAATAATCGTAATCATTTCTAAGAGCAGGGGGTTTATACCATGAAACAACAAGAGCGATATGAAGAGAGAAGAAGGAATGTCTGGCAGTACGCGATGATTGATCCAGATTATTATGATTCCCTCGAAAATTATAAAGCGAGGGACGATCTTGTGAGACACGTTATACCTTTTTTACCCAAAGATTGGAGGATTCGGCAACGTGGGATATGGCAGCAGATCATCCCGAGGAATCGCACTCAACGTATGCAAGGTTGGAAGATCCATGTGTCAGCGCATATCTCTAATCGAGAATCAATCTTGAAGATCGTCACCCGGCGTTGCATTGAACACGAAGTATTCTTTAAATTTTCGTGTGATGGATGGATGCATCATCTTATGAATACAAGAAGATGGCCTCGAAGCGGTTCGGGAAAATTCATAACTATTTATCCTCCCAGTGACGATGCCTTTAAGCAGTTGATAGAACATCTTTACCTCGAATTGAAGGACTTCGAGGGACCGTACATTCTGTCTGATAAGAGATACAAAAACTGCAAAGTCCTTTATTACAGATACGGTGCTATGATGGGAGTGGATCAGATCGAATACGATGGCCGTCGCACACCTTTTATTATATCACCAACGGGTGATATGGTTCCGGATCTTCGGATGCCTTTCTTCAACCCACCAAGTTGGGTTCAGGACCCTTTTCCTGAAGAGATGGATGAAGACCCAGATCCCATTTTGGGTAGCGGCAGGTATGTGATTACGCAGTCCATAACGTTCTCCAACTCCGGAGGTGTTTACCTCGCTTATGATACCGAAACTGGACAAGAGGTCATCATCAAGGAAGCACGCCCTCATACGGACTGTTTACCAGATGGTAGCGATGCTTTTGCGCATCGGAAAAGGGAGTGGAAAAGACTAAAAGAATTGCAGGACACCGGTCTTACGCCTGTGC
>JAPPMR010000856.1 GCA_028818995.1 Candidatus Poribacteria bacterium
TTTAGTGTTTTGCATCCTGATGGGTGGACCGCTGACACGTGCGTCCCTCAATCCAGCACGTACGTTAGGACCTGCTATCGCAGCCGGTGCTGAACATGCCCAGTGGGGTAACATCTGGCTATATTTTCTTGGTCCATTTATAGGGGCAGTGCTTGCTGCGCTTCTGTATATCGGTGTGTTGAAAGATAAAGACGTTGAAATTGAGTAGTTCGTAATATTATAGTAGATTTTACAATTAACTGGATATTGTCACTCGGCACGGACAAAGTGCTCTACAGTTTTAAAGTCGCGAACTGGAACCCGCTCCTACAAAAAGAGGCGCTATGAATTGCGCGACTACGAACAGACTATTTCTTTAAGAGGAAGTTATTTTGAGAAATGGTATGATATTAAATAAAAACAGGCTGATGCTTTTTAGCATTAGCCTTACTTTTTATCTTTGCGAGGTATAGGTACCCCACACTACAATATACCGGATTAAGCATCAGCGTTGATAGGAATTTCAGTGGGTTTTGCCGCTTCTGTTTTCGGGGCAATTACCGTCAAAACACCATCCTTGAATTCTGCTTTTATCCCATCAACTACAATGTTCGGTGGAAGTGGAAACTTACGATGAAAACTTCCATAACGCCTCTCTGATCGACGTAAGTTCCGTGTTTCGTCCGTCTGCTCCTGCTTCTTTTTTCCTTTTATTGTCAATTGACTTTCAGTTACGGAAACATTGACATCGTTTTGTGAAACACCTGGGAGTTCAACTGATACTTCAAACCTATCTTCAGCCTCAGAAAAATCAACGAAAGGACGCCAATTAGATTTACCTCTTCGGGTTTTCTCTTTCCTAAACGCAACTGCTCTATCAAATTCGGGAGGTCTGTGATGTCCTCCTCTACCTCTTGGTGGACGATGCCCCCAATTTCCGCGTGCTTCAGGTGATCTGTGCTCTTGACGTCCTCTTGCTTGTGGTGGCGGTCCTTGCCTTTCTGCTTCAGGGTGTCCCAAACGGTGGCGATGTCTTCTGCCCTGTGCGGGACGATGTCTCCGTGGACCCTGGAAAGCACCTCTGGGACCGTGTTGTGGTCTATTTCTCATTACAATTCTCCTTTTCTAATCTTGTATTCTAATTATTTTCTTTTTCATTAGTATTTGACCACTATACATATCAAATTGTTCGGATAAATGATGCAACGTGAACAGGGCAGGCACAATCAATTGTACCTGCCCTGTTATTTTGGGAATTATTTTAACTTTCCTGCGGAACATCCACAGTTGATTCAGCGACAATTGGAATTTCTTTCGGCTTCACCTCTTCGGGTTTTGGGATGGACAACGTCAGCACGCCATCCTTAAATTCGGCTTTGATGCTGTCTACCTCAACCTTCGGTGGAAGTGAAAACCTCCGTTCAAAACTCCCATAACGCCGTTCAACTCGCCGGTAATCCTTGGAATCGTGAGTTGCTTCCTGCCGTTTTTCTCCCTTTATCGTTAAGAGATCATCTTTAACAGAAATGTGAACATCGTCCTTTGTAACACCAGGGAGTTCTGCACGAATTTCAAAACTATCATCAGTCTCGGAAATGTCAGCAGATGGTCTCCACTCATATTCTTGTGTTCCAGGCCGCGCAAATAGCGGCGTGAACAGAGAGTTGTAGAATTTGAAAGGATTTGCTACTGGTCTGTGTAAAGTCAAATAAGTCATTTTTTTCTCCTTTAGATTTATGTTTTCTGTAAGTTTAATCAGCAAGTTCTGTGCCAATTTTTTGACACAATTCTAAATTGTTTTCCATCTACAATAGGTATAAGCAATTTATGTGCCAAAATAACGTTTTATCCTATCTATATTGAGCGATTAAACCCAAATATAGCCATACTGCTAATGGAGTCCAGAGGAAATCACTATCAATCCTTTGTAGGAATTGATTGAAGTAAGATTCTTATTCTGCCATATTGACATATCCGTGCCATTTTGAAACGGAGTCTATGTCAAAAAGGCGGGTTGGTAAATAGTAAAGTTCTAAGTAAATTAGGATAGGTAGAGAAGGTAGGTTTATTTATTTATTTTTATCAGAAAGTTGCGCGCGTATTCCCGCAGCAACGGTATGCAACGCTATAGGATTATCGTTCAAAAACGGAATTATTAGATCCGCATATTTTTTACAAGGCTCTGTGTAAATTGGAAAATTAGGGAGTACATCCCGTCGGTACCAACTGATTGCGCTTTCGAGGCTTCCGCTGCGAGTGCCGACATCGCGAAGCATCCGCCGCAGCACCCTTTCATGTGCGTCAACATCTAAAAAGATTTTAATATCTATTAACTCACGGAGTTGCTGATTCCAATAGATAAGGTGTCCCTCCACAATAACGACATCGCTTGGTTCTATAATTTTCTCTTCATCACCACGTTGTGCTGCACGGGTTCCGGATGCTGGGGTTTCAATAGGATTTCGCGAGCGGAGTTTTTCAATATCGGCAATTAGGACATCCCAACACACCGCATCCGGATGATTTGCGGTTACCACCTTTTCGCGTTCTTCAGGTGTGTATTCTGACCAGTCTCGAAAATAGGAATCTTGGTGTAACGTGATAGGTGAAAAATCTGTGAGTTGCTCTGCCAAAGCAGTGGCGAACGTTGTTTTTCCAGAGGCTGAACCGCCCATTATGCCAACGGTGATTGGTCTAATCGTATTGTTTTTTGCCATTATTTCTTTGCTTTCATCAAATTTTGTTATTAGGTATAAAACAAGAATAGCGTATCATAAATTAGGATTATTGTCAAATTTCAGAGCCATTTAGTTTTCGCGTTTTTCTCAACATTAAAGGCAAGGTCGCTCCTACAGGAAGAGGTTTTCTGAATCATTTGACTTCGGCAGAGTTTTTATGTTATTCTATCTATTAAACAAAGGATTATGCCACCGTCAAATTGTAGCATGAGAACTTACCTAACAACGCCTTTTATCGTGGAGAAAGAACATGTTTTGGGAACAAATTGAATCACAATACAAAGTTTCAGCTGCACATCAATTTTTACTACATTTTAATGTTAATGATTTATTACACGACGAACTTTATGGCTATTTACCTGCCTTGGACTTTTTGATGGAGCAACTCAACGTCCTCGGGTGCCGTCTCGTTATGGGGTATAACGCAACACGAGGAATTATGTGGGCCAATGCAGGCAAGTGGATAGAGACGCAGAAAATTTTGGGTCTTATTCCTAAAGAGCAAGGATTGCCAGAATACACAGAGATGAGAAAAAGGATTAATACCCAACTCTCTTACCATAAACTTCATGAAGACCCATTTCTTAAGGTTGATCCATTACCTACAAAAGATCTTGCAAGCAAGTTACACGGACTCCTGAATCAAGACAGGGCAAGGGTGGGCTTGATTATCAATAATCTCGAACAAATTGCTCCCAATGACCCAGCGTTTGACGCAGGGGCGCAAGACAACTTACAATTTTTCTTCCATCAACTTCAAAATTGGGCATCAGACTTGGAGATACGTAGAAAAAGACATATCATCCTCCTTCTCACACAAAATACTTACGATATTCATCCGCATTTCCTTGTGAATCAAGAAATACCAATTGTAGAAATACCTTATCCAGATTATGATGAGCGTTTAAAATTTATTGAACATTTGAGTAAAATTCCACAGGAAATTTCAGAACAGGATTCGCCTGATGCGAAAATGCAAGTGCGATTAAACCTTGGGAATGACCGCGAAAAGCAAACTATAGCAAGAGATACAGGCGGCTTAAATCTCTTTGCTATACACGATTTGGTGCGGCATGCAGTCTCTTTAAAACAGAAAGTAGAAGGTCCGATACTTGCAAACTATCGGCGCGAGAGCGTTAAGACATTTAGTCATGGAATTATTGAAGTCAGTGAACCACTTACCGAACCGAAACAGCATTGGTCAAGCCATGTAACAAGGGTCATCCAAGATATTGTCGGTGGTTTAAGGGAGCAGGATATGAGGCGAGTACCGCGGGGAATACTTCTACTTGGTCCTACCGGCAATGGCAATATCTTTGCAGCGCGAATGTTAGCTGGACAAACGAATATGGCGTTTGTCCGACTGCGTTATGCCAGTCAGATAAGCGAGGTAACGATAAACATTAATGATAACGGTAATAGTTATGATAGAAACTTGAATTCCGCTATCAGCTTTATCCGTGGGCTTGCGCCTGTCGTAGTGTTTATGGATGAAATTGAACAAGCTTCGCCACATACAAGCATGAACATAGCAAACGTGGAACGCACCTTTCCTGCTATTCTCACAAATGCTATGAGTGATACCTCCTTGCATGGAAAGGTGATATGGGTTGGCACCTCAAGCCGTCCCGATTTGATACCGCCTATTTTCCGACGTCCAGAGATTTTCAATCATAAATTAGTGCTTCTGCCACCTATGCGGGAGAGTCGAGGTGGTATTTTGCAGTTTTTCTGCCGACTTCACACACAAGAAGAGATGAATTTTCAGGAGATTGCCAGAGATGAGAAATTACGTGGAGTCAGTGTCAACGATCTTAATCAAATTGCCCAACGCAGCCATAACGTTGCGAAACGTAAGAATCGTAATACCTTCATAGAAGAAGATCTGCGTGAGGTAGTAGCAGATTTTATGCCGGATTATTCTCCAGAAATGCGAATGTTTATGACATTATTGGCTTTACAGGAGGCAAATTCCCGTGCTATGCTGCCAGATAGACTGCCACCGCCTTTCCGAGAGTTTGTGAATGAAAACCACATTGACAAAACAAAGATAAATGCACGTTTGATGGAACTGGGTAAAGAACTCGGATTGAGTAATTGATATCAGTTGGATTTTGGGAATTTAGTTCTGTTATAAACAGAATACCCCTGCTGATATGCAACAGGGGTTTCATTCTACACTAAAAGTGATCTGATAATAGTGAGGGATTCCTCACGGACATGATTACTCTTCTTCGTAGCGGCTTTGGTAGCGACCGCCGCCACCACCACCACCAGAACGTCGTTCGCGCGGGCGGGCGGGATTGACTTTTAACGGACGTCCCATCACCTCTTGACCATCAAGAGCTTCAATAGCGCGTTCACCATCTTCTTGGTTTTCCATCTCAACAAACCCATACCCTTTGGAGCGGCCATCATAACGGTCCCGGATAATTGTTACAGAACTAAGCGGACCATGCGGCTCAAATAATTCTTCCAAGTCAGTCTCTGTCGCTGCATAGGGTACATTGCCAACGTAGATGTTCATCTCGTTTCTCCTTTTGAAATTGAAATAACGGGAATGTGAGAAAACTGAGTACTGTCAGCATGTTCTATTGGCAGGCATTTGGCAGTAAGCGAAGATTGGCAAAAATGAACTCGGGATTCTTATCAATCTTTTCGGAAGCCTCTTCACAATTCACAAGAATGCTTCTGGTTCCAAACCTTAAAACTGTCAAAATACTACACATAATTTGG
>JAPPMR010000159.1 GCA_028818995.1 Candidatus Poribacteria bacterium
ACCAAACGTAGTCGAACTTATCCCAAATCTCGGTGGCATAGTCGTCGTAACAATTCCCTCCGAAGTTTCACACCTGATTGTCAAAAAATCTATCACGATGGCGAGAGACGTGCTCAAAGTGCCAATTATCGGTATTGTAGAAAATATGTCATTCTATGTGTGCAAACATTGTGGTGAGCACGAACCTCTTTTCTCTGCTGCGGATACGCCCGATAATACATTTCAGTTAACTACGCTTGGCAAAATCCCTTTCGATCCAAAACTCTCCCATTGTAGCGACAGCGGCACTTCTTATCTGAATGAACATCCCGATACCCCTGCAAGCAAAGCAATTATAGAGTTGGCACAAAAGATTCAAAATTTCTTTAATACCTGATATAAGTCACTGCCCTTCGACTTTTCCGCTAATGATATGGAGATTAACCGATGAAATTCTTATGTATAGACTGCGACACAGCAATGAAATTTAAAGACGTAACCCGTCCTGAACAGGGGTCTGTCACTGCTGTTTTTGAATGTCCCGACTGTTTTACAGAGATAGCCATGTACCTCAATCCTTCGGAAACGCAGATGCTAAAATCGATGGACCTGAAACTCGGTGGCAACAGCGAAGCAGCGCAACCGATGCAGATGGTGCGTTCACAGTTAGAGACTGCAAAGCAAGATTCAATGTCAAACACGATATCAGAGACGGGTTCAGAAGAAACTGTAGAGGGAGGAAAATGTCCCTTTACGGGTGTCATTTCGGATGCATTTGAGGAAAAGTCAGAGCCTGAACCTGATGGTCTCACCTGGACACCTGAAGCGTTGGAGCGTTTAGAACGGATACCAAGTTTTGTCCGACCAATGGCAAAGATGGGCATTGAAAGTTTTGCTAAAAAAAACGGACATACCGAAATCACTGGTGAGATAATGGATGCTGCACGCGGAAACTTCCCCGCGCAGTTCTAATCCTAAAATGCTTGATACCCTCTCGGTTTTCGGTTATAATTAATGCACAATATAGACAGCACAAAAAATCCTAATCTCGCTTTCACGCATCTTTTGGTAAAGGAGAAACCTCATGGCAACGAAAATAAAAAAGTACCAGGCCTCTTATGCCCCTACAGATGTACTTTATCCTGAAGAAGATGGAAAACCGATGGCAGCAAGCGACCTACACAGAGAACAGTTGTTTAGAACATTAAGCGCACTTGAGACGCACTTCTCCCAAGATCCAACAGTCTATGTCTCTGGTGATATATTGATGTATTACGTGCAAGGTGTACCTAGTAAATCCATATCTCCAGATGTGCTTGTCTCTTTTGAGATAGGTATGAAAAAACGCAGAACCTACTTGGTATGGGAAGAGGGGAAAGTGCCAGACTTCGTAATGGAGTTCAGCAGCAAAAACACATATCAAAACGACTTAACTAAGAAAATGGATATCTACGCATCACTCAAGATACAGGACTATTTCTTGTATGATGCAGAGGGTTTGTATTTACCATCGCAACTGATAGGTTTTGAGTTAGTTAATGGTGTCTATGAAGAAGTTCAACCGGATGAAAGTGGTGGTGTCCGTTCATCGTCCTTGGGTTTAGATTTCCGTATACGCGAAGGAGAAATAGGTATTTATGATCCGGTTGCGGGTGACTGGGTGCGAACACGCGCGGAAATCGCCGAAGCACGCGCAGCACAAGAAGCATCCGCACGACAAAAAGCAGAAGCGGAAGTAGCACAACTCCGAGAAGAGATCGCACGCTTACAAGCACGCTCATAATACCTTAATAGAACAACTAAAACAGGAAGAGTCGTTATGAAATACGGCTTGTCAGACAAGACTATTCAAAAAATACACAGCGTTTTCAAGTAGTACCCACAAGTTGAAAAGGCGATTTTGTACGGTTCGCGCGCTACAGGTAACTATAGAAACGGATCCGATATTGACCTAACCCTCTGCGGCAAGGGGTTAACACACAGCGTACTCACTAAAATTGACTTTGATCTTGATGATCTGCTTTTACCCTATACGATTGACCTATCTGTTTTCAGTAAAATAAACAATCCAGATATGGTCGAGCAAATTGAGCGAGTTGGGGCGAACTTTCATGAGAAATCTGAGGATGTATAATTTCATACTTAATCGTAAAGCAAATCCAGCAAAAAATAAACAATGCGCCATATCGTAGAACTTCTCATCCGGTATATCCATCTTATTGCGGCGATAGTCTGGTTCGGAGGTGTCGTTTTTTCAACCCTGATTGCAATGCCGATAGTTCGGCAAAACCTACCTGCACAAGACCTGCTGGAAATTCACAATCGATTTCGCCATTGGATACGATTGATGATTAATATGCTTTTACTCACAGGTGGGATTGTAATTTTTATTGTTGCTTGGAATAGTAATATGGAATTAAAATCGGAATATATGATATATTCCGCTGCAAAGTTAGCGGCATTTGGATTGATGGCACTTTTTTGGGGGTTATACAGTTCACTCTATCGGCGGCACCTTGAGGCAGCACAACCAGATAGTAAAATAGATGTCCCACGTCACATCAATGTTTTTGGATATTTAACACTTTTTTCAGGATTAATTGTATTCGCGCTTGCGTTGTTATTGAGCAATTAAAATATGCGCCCCTGGTAGGTGCGGTTGGAAACCGCACCTACTGCAGCGGAAAATATAACGGATTCACTAAATGGAAAATACAAAAGTTCAGGCAGTCTCATGGAACATCACCAGATTGTGCAATCTGAAATGTATGCACTGCTATCTCCCCGCTGGGTTTGTAGACACAGACGAATTCCCACAGGGTTATCATAGAGATACAGAGTTGACCCAATCAGAGTGTTTTCGTGTGATTGATGAAATAGCCGAAATCAATCCGCATATTCTGCTAATTCTCACGGGTGGCGAACCGCTGTTACGTCCCGATATTCTGGAGATTTCAAAATACGCTTCGGATACGGGTTTTCTTGTTGTAATGGGTACAAACGGCGTGCTTCTGAATGACGAAGTTGTTGAGAAAATGCAGCATCACGGCGTTACGGGTGCAGGTATTAGTCTTGATTCTATCCAACCGACAAATCACGATAAGTTTCGTGGAATGGAAGGCGCGTGGAAAGCAACCATGAATGGTGTTGAAGCACTCAAACGTGCACAACTTGACTTCCTTGTACAAACCTCTGTTACGCAGTGGAATTATGACGAAATTCCTGAGATTGTTGAATTTGCCTATCAGTTAGGTGCAAAGGTGCTAAACCTATATTTTCTCGTGCGAACGGGAAGGGGTAAAACAGTCATGGACATCACCCCTGCACAATATGAGAAGATGCTTGAGACAATGTTTCAACTGCAAGCAGAATATAGCGGAAAAATGCTCATCGCTGCGAAATGCGCGCCGCACTACAAACGTGTTATTTATGAACAACAGTCCGATTCAGCCTTCCTTCAAGGCTATCCGAGCGGTACGTGCCCGTGCGGCATCTATTATTGTCGCATCAGTCCGGAAGGGGAACTAACACCTTGTCCATATCTACCTGTCAGCGTAGGCAATCTAAAAGATGAGAGTTTTGTAAAACTGTGGAACGAATCTGAAACTTTCCATGACTTGCGAAATCGGGATATGCTGCAAGGGAAATGTGGTGCATGTGAATTCAGAGAGGTCTGCGGTGGTTGTAGAGCGCGTGCGTATGCTACGACTGGTAATTACCTTGCTGCAGATGAGTCTTGTGAGTATCAACCGGGACAGCAAGGACAACAACCCGTTCAACTTGAAAAAAGAACAGCCTTCGCAGCAGAACCCAATTACGATTTGCAGTGGAATGATGCAGCAGAAAAAAGGTTGAAACGTGTCCCTTCATTTGCCCGTGGGATGGTTGTCAAAAGCGTTGAAAAATACGCACGTGAAAACGGTTATAGTGAAATAACGCCTGAACTCATGAAAGCGGTCAAAAAACGGTTTGATAAAACAGGCATTCCCTCTTTCCGACCGCGGCGATAAAATTTTATATTCTTCTGTAGGAGGGAATCAACGCCAAATACGCGTGTGGTATTTGGCGGATTTGTAATCCCGATTTCTTGTATTTTCTTCTGTAGGAGGGATTTGTAATCCCGATTGTCTTATATTTAACAATAGAGGAAACTTATATGTTAACAGCAAAACAGGTGGAATTTTTTCAAGAAAACGGATTCCTTATTCTTGAAAACTTGATAGATTCAGATGTACTTGATGGATGGCGTGAACAGATTTGGAAACATTTTAATTCCAGTTTGGAGACACCGGAAACTTGGCCAGACAATTATGTTGTAGAAGGCTTTGGTTTTTCTCCAAACTTCGGACAATTGCCTGCGATGCAAGCGATTGTTGAGCAATTCAGTGGTGGTGAGTTTACTGGTGGAGGAGGCTCACCGCTTGTTAAATGGCCTAATTTGGATGCGGAATGGTCAATGCCAGGGAGCGGACATATTGATGCTTACGGTCCTGGTGGGTGGAGTCCATTTATGATGGGTGCAACAACCTATCTCTACGACGTTGAACCCGGCGGTGGTGCCTTCATCTTTTGGCCTAAGAGCCATCTAACAACACATAAATATTTCCTCAAGTATCCTGAGCAGGTTGATGGTAGTTTTAGGGATATTGAAGGATGGGGATGGCATATCTTTTCAGATTTATCACCAGAGGGTCCGCGTGAGTTTATCGCATCTGCGGGAGATGTTGTGTTGTGGCATGCATACTTGTGCCATACAGGTTCCGGCAATATTAGAAATATACCACGAGTTGGCATATTTGCACGCTATCACCATAAACAACGAGAAGAGATCAGATATGAAATTCCAGAGGACCTATGGAAATACTGGACAATATAAGGAGGAAACATGAGCGAGCAAACTAATGTTCAAGAACGACTCACGAGTGTTGAAGACCGTATGGCACGTTTGGAAAATCTACTTGTCAGTATTAATGAAAAATTGGAGCAGACACCACAAACCGATGTTGCAGAATCTGAAAACACTGAAAAGTTTCAACAGTGGGTGACCGACTATGTCTCAATGCGGTTACAGCAACTTGTGCCAGAAACCTGCGATCACCCCGCAGACGCAGCGGCACAGGACGGACCTTTTCTTGATAATACCAACGTGCCTTGCACGGAAGAAGTTGTGCATCGTGTGAAACGCATTCCCATCCCATTTGTGCGGGAAATGGTTGTTCAACGGGTGGCAGAGAATGCGCGTTCCGCACAAATTGAACGTGTGGATATTGAGTTCTTCGAACAAGCAGCAACGTTCTGACAATGTAAAGCCACAGAGGAGTTCCCTCTGCCCGATTTTGATTGGAAGGACTTCTTGAAGGCTCCTGGGTTATAGTGTTATATATTGGTAGGCACGTTTTGTAAGCGCGCCGATTATAGTAAAATCCGAAAATATATGGACATTTCAATAATAACAATCCCTACACCATAA
>JAPPMR010000401.1 GCA_028818995.1 Candidatus Poribacteria bacterium
GACTATTACTGTCGCAAATGATAATGATGATAATCACCTGCCGACATGGTTAAAATCATATCCTGTACAAATAATCAATTATCGCGGTAACCAAGGACCCGCGTTTGCAAGAAATAAAGGTGTTGGAAATCCAGACAGCAACTTTGATTGGGTATATTTTACTGATTGTGGATGTGAACATACCACAGATATTATCATGCAATTCATGGACGCACAAAAAACAGATGATGATTCAATAGTTGCTGTGTGTGGTAATGTTGCTGGCAAAGGTTCGGGAAAAATAAATCGGTATATGACTGAAATGAAAATACTCAATCCACCTTTTGAGGAAGATTTGGGTCCGCATGGAGAACAAATTCCGCAAGCAATTATCACTGCAAATGTTCTCATATATGCACCTGCCTTCCATCAATTAGGTGGATTTTCGACTGCTTTTGCTGGGGCAGGAGGTGAAGATTTAGATTTAGGTATAAGGCTTAGAAAACTCGGAAGATTAGTTTTCGCACCGAATGTAACTGTCTATCATGAATTTGATGAAGATATCCAAGATTTCATACGCCGTTTTGAGCGATACGGTAGGGGCAATAGACTGATCGAGCAAATACATAAACTACAATCATTAAGACCTATACCTATTTTGCAAAATAATCCGGAATTTAGCGATTTAACTAAACTACAATTTGAATCACTCAGCAAGGGTTATGATCAAGCGAAACTTGAAAACACTGTGAGATTTCCAGCAAGAACACTGAAAAGAGCCGCTCTTAAAATTTTAGGTTACAACTAATAACTATAATTATTGTAACCACTTTAAAATTGTAAATTGGGTAGAACCTGAGTGATGTCCAAACCTACAACCTGCATTTGTGGCAAATACTTTACATACTCGTTCTGATATCCTATTGACACATATCACTGTTTAAGGTACAATCTTGTCAAAAATAGGGAGTCAGAATGAACAGAACAGACCGTCCGAATATCCTTTGGATCTCTTTAGAGGATACAACACCGCGATTCGGTTGTTACGGAGACCCGATCGCTCGCACACCGAATATTGACCGTCTCGCTGCAGGCGGATGTCGTTTTCCAAACGCCTTTTCCACAGCAGGTGTCTGTGCACCAAGTCGTTCCGCTATTATCACCGGTATGTATCAGACCTCCATCGGGACACATCACATGCGGACGGGGCATACAAACCGCAATACACCGGACATGCCAACGCCGTATTCTGCTGTCCCACCACCCTACGTCAAAACTTTTACAGAATATCTAAGGGCTGCAGGCTATTACTGCACTAACAATAGCAAGACCGACTATCAGTTTACGCCACCTATCACTGCCTGGGATGACAATAGCAACCAAGGGCACTGGCGGAATCGTGAGAACGGACAACCCTTTTTTTCCGTCTTTAATCCTACTGTTACACATGAAAGCGGCATGTGGGAGAAACCTGATCGTCCGTTGACCACGACGACCAACCCAGATGACGTAGAATTACCTCCTTATCTACCCGATACGCCAAAAGCAAGACAGGCATTGGCTCGCCAATATGATAACCTCGCGACTGCCGATGCACGTGTAGGTGAGTTGTTAGACCAATTGGAAGAGGATGGACTTTATGATAACACGATTGTCTTGCTCTGGAGTGATCACGGTGAAGGATTGCCACGAGGTAAACGATGGCCTTATGATGCCGGCATACGCATTCCTCTGATTGTAAGGTGGCATAAAGTTATTGATCCTGACAGCACATCTGATCAATTGGTAAGTTTGATTGACCTCGGACCAACTGTGCTTTCGTTATGTGGCGTGCAAGCACCGCAGCACTTACAAGGCCAACCCTTCCTCGGACCGCAAACAGTTGAACGTGACTATATCTTTGCAACACGCGACCGATACGATGAATCTTATGATATGATACGTGCCGTGCGGGATAAAAAGTATAAATACATCCGAAATTATTATCCCGAAAAACCTTATCTACTCTGGATTCCTTATCGCAACCGTCACCCCGTGATGCAGGAGATGTGGCGACTTCATGCTGAAGGTAAGTTAGAAGGGGACAAATTGGTCATGTTCCAATCACCGCGCCCCACAGAGGAACTATACGATGTGGAAAATGACAAGTATGAACTCAACAATTTGGCAGAGGATGTAGCACATGCAAATGTTCTTGAACGGATGCGAGGAGCGTTGGCAGCATGGCAATCGGAATTCGGAGATATGGGAGATATATCTGAAGAACAGATGGTCGCAAGATGGTATCCTAACGGCACACAACCACAAACGGCATCGCCAATTTTTATTCCCATCAATTCATCAAATCCCGGTAGAGAACCCACTGAAGGGGATGGTGAATGGAAAGCCCCACTGCTTTTGCAGATCCACTGTTCTACACAAGGTGCATCAATTGCCTATACAATGGAACAGGGTGAAGATGTCCAATGGAAATTGTATACAGAACCTTTGCGTTTACCGAAAGGCGAAACCACTGTCAGAGCAAAAGCAATTCGTATCGGTTATAAAGAGAGTGATGAGAACATCCTTCACGCAAAAATTTTATAGCCTATGCCTCTTTCGCAAAGTGTTGAAAGTACGTGTTATAGTTAGTAGGAATACGTTTTTACGCAATTTAATTGAGGGTGTTTCATAAATAATAGTTGCCAAAAGTCAGGATAAAGGGTACTCTTTAGAATTAAATTTTTTATCAATAAGAAATTGGTTTCAAGGAGATACCCATGAAATATCCTGACATGATAGAGTATATCACATTTCTTTTTTCTATGTTAGATGAGTTTTTAATAACTCAAGAAAACATCTCAAAAAGAGGGAGACCCGAAACGTATCCGGATGCTTCTCTCATCGTCTTTTACGCGGTTATGACACTCAAGGGGATTACCGCTATGCGTGCACAACAAGATTACTTATTTCAGCATCCGCTCTGGCTCCAAAGATGTCGGCTTCCGAGGTGTCCGTCTCATGTGACACTCGGACGTAGATACAAAGCGTTGACACCGACACTTGAAGCCTTCACGGAATATGTCGCAGCATGGCATCTAACTAATGGTGGATACTTCCTCCAAGAAGTCGTTTATGAAGATAAGAGCCTATTCAAAGCAGCCGGTCCCGTTTGGCATCAGAAGGATCGCCTCAATAATGAGATACCCAAAGGCTTGCGAGGTGTTGATATAACTGCCACTTGGTCGAAAAGTGGGTATCACGGATGGGTCTATGGATACGGGCTCCATCTCACCGCAGCCCATAGTGGGTTTCCCGTGATTGTTTCACGTTGAAACTGCCAGCGTCAATGAGCGTGTCGTATTGGATACGAAAAAAGAAAAACTCATTGACCGAGGCACGCGGTGTATCGTTGCTGATAACGGATATGTTGATAAAAAACGCGCTACGACTTTCACCGAAGTCAACGTGCTTTTGTTAACACCCAAGACGACTTTAGACGAGGCAAACGCACTGTTGGGGGCAGACCCTCTCTATACAGCAACGCAGGTCGCAACATATCAAAGAGCCCGAAAGATAGCCATTGAACCCGTCTTTGATTTGTTGAGCAAACTCGTGTCTATCACAGGCAAGCATAAACCTTTCCCCGTGCGAGGTTTGGCATATGTTTCTACTTTTTTGGGGCTCGGTGTCCTCCTATTGCAACTCTCAATGTTAATGAATATCCGATACGGGATACCTATCCGAAATGTTTCTTACATTAAAACCTGTTTTCGATGATAAACAAACATGGCTCATGTATAGAATAAGTGCTAATGAAAACACTTAACCCGCGTGGTCATTGACTTTATTAAAAATAGCTGCACACATCTTATACATGAGCGACAAACATTTATGAAACACCCTCATTTAATTCTCTCAGAAGTATGTGCTGTTATAGTCAATTATAAATTAAGTGGACATTCTTGGCATTTGCAGCGTTTGCAGTCGCGCAATTCATTGCGCCTCTTACATTCCCCTGCTGGCGGGGTTCCTAACCCCGCTGGTGCAGCATGTCCAAGTAATTCCAAAATCTACTATACGATACAAGCATAGAAAATGAAAGAAATGACAGTGAATCATACTACTACAAACACCATATACTATCCTCATTAATGATGTCTTTTGGGATTTACTTTTAAGTCTGGATTCTGTTTACGAAGTCTTTGAATTGGAGCCATGTTTTGAATTGGGTTTTCGTTAATGTGTAACACTCTTAGGCTCTTAAAGTTTTCAAGAGATTTTATATCACGAATTTGGTTTTTCTCCAACCCCAAATATGTAAGCTGCATTAAATTTTTGAGCGGCGTAATGTCCGAAATTTGGTTCTCGGCAAGCCATAAACTCTGAAGTTGCGTCAATTGTGAGAGAGGTGTAATATCACTAAGTTGATTCTTGATCAAAGTAAGATAATCGAGATTTTTTAAGTCTGTGAGCGGTGTGATGTCTGTAATTTGATTATTCCCAAGTCCTAAGCGGCGGAGTTGAATCAATTTCACCAGAGGTGTGAGATCGGTGATTTGATTCCCATCCAGATGTAAATCAGGTAATTGTGTCAATTTCTCCAGAGGTGTAATATCACTTATTGAATTGTCATAAAGAGATAAAATACTGAGTGTCTCTAATCCTGTGAGTGGTGTGGTATCATGGATTTTATTTCTACCGAGATATAAAATATTGAGTTTCGTTAACCCGGCGAGCGGTGCAATGTTATCAATCTCATTCTGGTCAAGGACTAACCATGTTAACCCTGTCAATCCAGCAAGGGGTGCTATATCACTTATTTTATTATCACTAAGCGATAAGGCATGCAGATGTATCAAATCTGCAAGAGGTGTTATATCAATGATTTTGTTATGCTTAAGCTCTAAATGTTGAAGTTGTTTAAAATCCCTAAAGGGTGTGATGTCGCTGATTTCGTTATTCGCTAAGGTTAGGTAAGTCAGCTGCGTTAAACCAGAAAGGGGGCTAATATCTCGAATTTGATTTTGGCTATAGCGAGAATCCGAATGGTGAGCACTGAGACGTAACTCCCTAAGTTGTGTTAAATCTGTGAGTGGTGTGATGTCCGAAATTTTATTCTCACCGAGTGATAGTGCCGTAAGTTGTGTTAATCCAGCAAGTGGTGTGATGTCGCTGATTTCATTTTGCTCAAGGTTTAAGATTTCAAGTTTTGTTAGTCCAGCAAGGGGTGTAATATCAGAAATTTGATTATTATTAAGATTTAACCATGTCAGTTTTGCCAAATCTGTGAGTGGTGTGATGTCATCAACTTTATTGATCCATATTAGTAAACGCGAGAGTTGTCTTAATCTCGCAAGCGGTGTGATGTCCGAAATTTGATTATAAGAGATATTTAACTCATTGGGTTTTGTTAATTTAGCGAGCGGCGTTATATCTGAGATTTTGTTTCCACTAAGATCTA
>JAPPMR010000302.1:0-2950 GCA_028818995.1 Candidatus Poribacteria bacterium
TGCTAGTTAACACTATAGTTTGGGCAACTTTAAAAGTTTCTGTCTGGGTAGATTTAGGTTAGATGAAACGCTGGACAACTCAGAAAGATTCTGGAACACATTTCGCCCCGCTGGGGCTAAAGAGGTGTGGAGCAGTGCTTTTCTATACACATTCCGCCCGCCAAATGCCATACGCGCATTTGGCGTTGATTTAGCTGGAGCTGCTCTTATCGCATCCAATATCTGTTTTTCCGTGAGCCTTTATAAAAAACGTAACACGTAGAAAATGGTTTTTACCGCTCAACTAACCAGTAGCCCCAGCGGGGCGAAATGTGTATAGAGACGATATGCTAACCAGTAGCCCCAGCGGGGCGAAATGTGTGGGCATCTAAATAAGACTTTGGACTGAACTCTCGTCAAATTCACTTCAACAAAGTGTAAACTGTCCAAACTATAGTAGTTAACATTTAGTGTGCTTATATTTCACATATTCGTCTCGTTTAAGTCTGAATTCCGCAACTTTTCCGATACCTGACGATCTTAAAGGTAGGAGGGAACTCCGATTCCCGACTACAACGGGTCGCGATTCGGAGATCGCTCCTACAGAATATGAACAGTTGTGAAAAACAACAAAACTGCCACGTGACTAGCACAAGTTGTCATTTTAAGAATTCTTGGAGCGTAGCATGTAGTCGTTTGGATGTAATTTGTTCATCTGTTGAATTTTCTGGATCGTCATTTTCCCACTCACTTCGTTCAACTCCCATTGTGTAAACTGGTGCGTCTACATCTGTATAACCGAGATATTGGAATCCCGCATTTTCAAAACATGTAAGTGCAGCATCGTTATCAGGGGAAACTTGTAAGGTGATATGAACGGCGTTCAACTCCTCAAAAGCATAACGCATCGTCTCCGTAAGTGCGTCTGTCCCGTAACCGCGAGTGCGATAACCAGGTCGAATGATTACAAACTCCACAACAACGACATCAGCGCTACATCGGAGGAGCATAAATCCGAGGAGCAGTCGCGTGGTGAGAGTTTCAATTGAAAGTGCATGGGTTTCTACATCCGCAGTCCAACGTTGCCAATCTTCCACAAAGATTTCAAACGATATTTTTTCTGCATATAGCATACCCCTCATATCTGGTTGATTTATCCAACCCCAAATTCGACGTAGTTCATTCTCAGTTGTCAAACGGAGTTGAATTCCGCCACTTTGAAGACGCTCCAATTTGTATAACTCACTCCGCAAATTCTCCAGCTGCGCCGAATGCATGTCAACTTGTGCTTCTGCTGCACGTACTCTTCGCAGGCTTGGGGTTTCCATGAACTGCGCTTGCTTCAGACGATTCTGAAAAAACCTGAGTTTCTTCTCAGTTCTTTCTATAATCTGCTGCATCCCATGAATAACACTTTCCCACTTATCTGGATCGGTGTCTACGTTGTCGGTCAGTTCGGTTTTTTCGTTTGTTATCTGTATTTCGCTCATATCTTCCTTCTGTGAACCCAGAGATACGTAAGTAACTTTCATATCGAAGGGAATTGATATTACCTGTTTCAACTGCTTGTTTGACTGCACAAGTAGGTTCGTGATGGTGTGTACATGCAGCAAATTTACACTCTGGAATATAAGGACGCATCTCAGGAAAATGGATGTCTAACCCCTGTTCATCGTCAATTTCAAGCAATCCGAGCGTTCGGATACCGGGTGTGTCCGCAACGAAACCTCCAAATTCAAGTGGTAACAACATTACTTCTGTAGTGGTATGCTGTCCCTTGTGCATGCGGGAGTCTACCTCGCCAATACGTAATTGCAGTCCAGGTTGTAACGTATTCAGCAAGGAAGATTTTCCCACTCCAGATGAACCAACAATTGCTGAAATTCTATCCCGCATGACTTCGCGCAAGTTATCAATCCCGAAATCTGTCACGATGCTTGTATAAACAACTTTGTACCCTAATTCTTCGTATAAATTGAGTTCGCGTTGAACATTTTCTAATTTTGCCAAATCCATTTTGTTAATACAGATCACGGGTTCTATATTTGAGGCTTCTGCCGTGACAAGGAATCGATCGAGCATCCGCAATTTGAGTGTTGGGTGTCGTGCTGCGAAGATGATTAGCAACATCTCAAGATTCGCAACAATAACTTGCCGCCAACCGTCCATGCGTGTTCGTCCGAATTGAGTTTGCCGGGGGAGGCACTCCTCAATGTAACCCGAGTTTTCTGCAGATACAGCGGTAGAAATACGGACTCGATCACCAACAGCGACCAAATCGACATAAGGCATTTCTTTTGTTTCATTGAGACGGCGCCTTTCCGCTTCAATGAGGTGATGGCGCAACGTACAGATATAGCACTGATTGCCAACCTGAACTTCGTAAGCACCACCACGCGCTTTTATTACAATACCTTCTATAACCATAGTCAACCAAAGACGGTATTATGTACCTGGATTCCGCCAGACAATCCGCCCGCGTGTGAGATCATAAGGGGAAAGTTCAACAGTAACCTGATCCCCTGGAAGAACCCAGATATTGTGTTGCATCATTTTGCCAGCAAGGTACGCCACAACTTTATGATCGTTCTCTGTTAACTCTACACTAAATAGGTTTCCCGGTAGAGATTCTAAAACGATCCCAGGCACACGGATGGCAGAATCTTTTGCTGTTTTCAGACTTTCTTGCATTGCGTCTTGCGTTTTTTCTTTATTTTTCATCTTTTACTCCCTTTTTCTTCAATAAGTTGTCATCGCTGCAAATGTAACATTTGGACAATTTTATTAATTTACTTGAATGTTAATTCTCGACGCTGGTTCGTAATATATTACGAACCACTATTTATTCCGAGATGGGTTTTATGAGACTGATGCAAATAAGGAATTAGGTAGTTAATCTTTAAGTAAGAAGTAATCTTAACTTAACACACTGTTGGATGCACTTTGTTAACGAATTGTTCAAGAAAAAAGT
>JAPPMR010000302.1:2960-5422 GCA_028818995.1 Candidatus Poribacteria bacterium
ACATACTCCTTAAAAGTTGATAAGATATATTAGAATATTTCGTCACTCGGAAGGTCGTATTCAAGGAGAAAAAATAATGAGCCAAGCGTTACCACTCATAGCATATCCCGACCTTGAAAACCAAGTCAAGGCAATGGAAGAAGATGGATATGCGTATCTGCCAAAAGTTATTAATGCGGAAGAACTTGCAGAACTCCGCGACGCGATGGATAGGTTAACAGCAAATCCTGAGAGTTTTGATAGACACAGCGTGCCAGAAAATGGTGAAGGTTTTCTTAATAAGCATATAAATAATGCTTTTAATCGTGATTCAGTTTTCCTACACTACCTTGACAAATCACCTGTTATTGAGTTAGCGGAAGCGGTTCATGGAGGCGACTGCCATGTGATTGGAATGACAGCATGGATAACAGGCCCTGGCCGTCCCGACCAGGGGTTACATTCAGATTGGGTGCCTATCTCGCTCCCTGCCGACGTTTTAGAAGACCCTCGTATTAAAGTGCCAATTTACATCACAACTGCCCACTACTACTTAGATGACCTTTATGAAGACCTGGGTCCAACGAAGTTTGTCCCAGGCAGCCATCTTTCTGGACGAAGGCCTGATGGCGAAACAGAGTGGAAAGGGGCAAAAGAACAGAGTATCCTCTGCAATGGAGGCGACGTTGTAATCTTCAGGAGCGAGGTTTGGCATAGAGGCACTGCAAACCGTAGCGACCAAACCCGCTATTTGCTACAGGTGCATTATGCTAACAGAATGATAACACAGAAATATCCACCCTACTTGAATCGGTTCCAGTTCGATGAATCGATTTTAGAGCAGGCGACAGAACGCCAACAGCGACTGATGGGAAATCATCGTCCGGGTGCCTATGATTGATATAACGGGTAGGTTTTCAGCCATCGAACCTCGGATGAGGACATCAGTTTTCCTTGAATAAAAAAGAATCCATCGGGACATCACCAATTCGACATGTTATCAGCGAAGACCCTCACGGGAAGATTATTGCCCTCAGTTTGCTCCTCGCTTTTCTTTGGGGTGGGAATTCCCCTGCGATTAAAGTCGGTTTGGAAGACCTACCCCCGATGGCATTGGCATTTTTTCGTTTTGTGATTGGCCTCGTCGTTGTTGGTGGATGGGCACTTTATCGTCGTATTCCACTTGGGTTAAACCGAGGGGAATTCTCCCGCCTGCTATTGCTCACTGTCATTTTCATATCCCAAATCATCGTGTTGAACACTGGCACCATGTTTACGACAGCCTCACGTTCAACTATTTTCGTTAATGTATATCCATTTTTTACAGCACTTTTTGCACATTTCTGGATTCCGGGGGAACGACTTTCTGTTACAAAGACGTTGGGAATTATTATTGCTTTCAGCGGAGTGTTCGTAACCGTCGCGCCAGATCTCGGAAATGGTGAAACAAACATCCTTGGAGACCTCTTGGTGCTTGCGAGCGGATGTTTCTTGGGACTACGAGTAGTTGTGACAAAATTGTTAGTCCAATCTATTCATCCATATAGACTCTTGGTATGGTACTTAGGTTTGAGTCTACCGGCCTATGCTGTCCTGAGTTTTCTGTTTGAGCGCGGTGGAACATTCCAATTAACATTCGCAAGCAGCGCAGCACTCCTTTATCAAGGCGGTGTTATCGCAGGCTTCTGTTTTTTAGCGTGGACGGCAATTCTTGAAAGATATAGTGCAAGCAAACTTGTCGTACTCTTTTTTGTTACACCCCTGTCGGGAGTACTGTTTAGCCACCTGTTTTTAGGTGATGAATTGACGTTTAGTCTATTAGCTGGCGCTGTTCTTGTGGCAGCGGGGATTTATCTCGTGAATATGCGGCGATGATGTCTGGTATGTGAATAGTCGTTTTGTTTCTATGGAGCATTGATGAGGGTATCCAAAGTAGTTTGAGTATTGATTTCAGGGTCAAACGTAAGCATTCTCTCGCCTTTTGCAGCTCTAATGAGGCGTTTATCGGAACTGACCAAAACCAGTCTGTGCCCATCTGACCGTAAATCATTCGCCAAATCAAGTGCACATTGAAGTATAATTGCATCTGTGCTATTGATAGAATGCTTTTCAATGAGTTCCCAGGAGTCAGTTATCTGATCTTCAGTTGCAAGGACTAATTCTACTTCGTTGCGATAGATAAATTCATTCTCAAATTGCTGTTTTAGTTGATTAAAGAGCGTTTTAGTAACGTTTCTGTATTTATCATCATTCTTATGTCGGACGAAGATAGAGATTACTTCACCTATCCCGTTAAGTAAACAGTACATTTGAAATAAAGGGACATGAGCGAAAAAGTAGTTCATTTCAGGCGTTCCTGTTTCGGAAATGTAGTGTTTGATAATTGCACTTGCATCTAACCAGAAATAATTCACTCGCTTCGTTTCTCCCGCTCCTCAATTATAGCGCGACTAAAAAGATTATCTTCTGGTTTTATTCCCTCC
>JAPPMR010000004.1 GCA_028818995.1 Candidatus Poribacteria bacterium
GTTTTGTTGTTTTTCACAAATGTTCATATATGTCCGAGCGATCTCCGAATCGTGACGCGTTTGCAGTCGGGAATCCAAATCAAGAAATCAACGGTATGAATACCTTTTTGGTATTCCCCGGGTATGAATCATGGCGAATGCCATACGCGCATTCGTCTTTAGGCATTCCCCGGAGTTCCCTCCGACATTTGAGATCGTCAGGTATCGGAAAAATTGCGGAATTTAGACTTAAACAATGACGAATATGTGAAATATAAACATATTAAATGTTAACTATCACAACGCGTTATTATTAGGAAGGATATCATTTTTATAATAACCTTACAAGATCCATCACTCAATTCATGCTAAAAACTTTACACACCCCGAGTGATTTTTATTTTGTATCCCTTGACACTAATCCCATTTTATAATATACTTAAAACAATACGCAAAATACTTAAACCTTGATGCTGGGAGATGACACGATGCAGAAAAAAATACAGTCTGCGCCGACAATAGTCTATCCGGAATCGGACGGGAAGCCTATGGCAGAAACAGATGTTCACCGAAAATTGATGATGAATTTTATTCTCATGCTTGAAGACCATTTCAAAAGTGATAATGATGTTTATGTGTCTGGGAACCTTTTAATGTATTACGAAGAAGGAAACCCACGGAAGTCCATATCTCCTGATGTGTTTGTCGTTTTTGGGGTAGAAAAGAAACTGCGGAACACCTATTTGACGTGGGCAGAGGCAAACACACCCGATTTTGTGCTGGAAGTTGCAAGTCCGGGGACTTTTAGTAATGATATGGGAAAGAAAAAGGAACTCTATGCATCTGTACTTGAAGTAAAAGAATATTATATTTACGATCCGCTTGGTCAGATTGTACCGAGTTTTATCGGATTCCGGCTCACTGGTGCTGCATATCAAGAGATTGATTTTGTGAATGAACGTTTATCTTCGGATGTGTTAGGTTTGGAGTTGGGGGAACATGATGGTATATTAAGGCTCTATAACCCCAACACAGGAAATTGGTTGCAAACACCACCTGAGCGTGCTGAAAAGGCTGAAGCACTCGCACAACAAGAAGTTACCGCACGACAAAACGCTGAAATACGCGCTGAAAACGCTGAAGCAGAACTTGAGAAGGCTCTTGCAGAAATTGAACGTCTTCGCTCAATGAAAAATGACTCAATTTGAGTTTTTACATAATGTCAAAAAACTCTCACCTTTTATCTCTCCTATTTATTATCACTTCCTTATCCTTACCACACCTATTCGCAGTGTATCAACAGGAATTAGCAGATGGCACGACAATTGAGAATGGTCAGACCTAATCTTGATAATTTACCGAAATTAGAACTCCCCGACGGTTACAGTTTGCGGAGTTATCAAGAAGGTGATGAGGAACATTGGGCGAACATTATCAGTGATTCATTCGGTGGGAGGGAACGTACTGCAGAAGATACGCGTAATGAAATTACCGGACGAGACGTATTTGTGCCTGATGGACTCTATTTCGTAACACATCAAGATATCCCTGTTGGCACTGCATGTGCATGGCGGCAATCCGTTGATGAAAAAGATGTCGGATACGTTCACATGGTTGGCGTTTTAGGTGAACATACAGGGCATAAACTCGGCAAATGGGTATCGCTTGCTGTTCTCTACTATTTTCGCGATCATGGATTTGCTTGTTCGATGCTCGACACAGACGATTTCCGCATTCCTGCCATCAAAACCTACCTAAATCTTGGATTTGTGCCTGTCTATGTTGACGACACTCAACCTGAGAGGTGGGAAAAGATATTGAAAAAATTAGAACTCCCACTTATGACCACACAGATTTCACAATTGCAAGTATCCCTTCCTACC
Source organism: Candidatus Poribacteria bacterium (assembly GCA_028818995.1). Next base: position 1,863 of record JAPPMR010000004.1, read on the forward strand.
GAATTGTGGGCAAAAGTATCGCGTTAGCGTCCAATGAAATTACCGATCGCACTAAGAAATAGCACATATTATCTCAATATATTGATAATGCCTGCTATTCTTGTAATCGGTTTTGGACTTCGTATTCTTGGCATAGGTGTGGGTCTACCTGATACACCTGATCCCCGCGAAACCCTAATAGCCCAAGACATCCTAAATCTCATCAATTTCACTGCCCCTCCAGAAATCTATAACTGGCCTGGAACAGCATGGTTCTATCTGATTGCACTGATAGGGAAAGTTCTTTCTATCTGCGGTTTGGATATGACCGAAGTACGTATTATCTGGTTAGCACGGTTTATAAATGTATTGTTGTCCACAAGCACGATATGGTTAACCTATTGTCTTGGAACACAGGTTTATAACAAACGGGTAGGACAGATTGCTGCAGGTTTCCTTGCAGTCGTGATGTTACATGCCACTAATGAATCGCGTTTCGCACTTGTTGATATTCCCGCCACCTTTTGTGTGACCTTATTCCTCTGGTTAACTACACGAAATACTCATCTCACGCTACGATCTTGTCTATGGTTAGGTATTATCGCTGGAATCGGTATTGCGGTAAAGTTCCCAACCGTCTTTGTTGGTTTCTCTCTTTTGATTTTCATTAGGACAGAAAACTTTTACCGGAAGTTTGTCACGGTATTTGGTGTTGCTGCTATTATCTTTACACTAATTTGTCCGTATTGGCTTATTGATCTGCTGTCATCAGAGTGGAATCATTTCTTTGATGACTTCTGGTATGAAACAGGACATTACCATAAGGGACACTTCGGACTATTCGCAACCGGGGATACGGGTTGGCTAAGTCGGTTTTTGTATTTATGGATACTCTTGAAGTGGGGGATGGGATTGCCACTTGCTTTACTGGTGAGTTTTTGTGTAATCTATACACTTGCTAAATCAATACTATCTTTGAGAAAATCTGCGACTACAAATCTACTTACTGATGAAGTAATACAGAAAGAATTAATGATATTGGCTTTTGTCATTCCATATCTCCTGTTTATTGGGACGTTCAAGGTTTCATTTACGCGTCATTTGCTAATTCTTTATCCAACCCTTACAGTGCTTGGGACTATTTTTCTTGTCAAACTTGACAAGCGGATTAGTATTTTCGTCGGAAGTGCGATTTGGTTGTATTCATTCGTTTACACTGCTGCATTTGCTTCTGTTATGCTATCTCAACCTACTACCCAGGAAGTATCAGAATGGGTATCAACGAATATACCACACGAGAGTTCAATTTCAAGCGCACCAGAGATTCTATTTGATTGGCTAATACCAGAATTGGATAGAGATATGGTGTATTCAGATGAGGAATCTGAATGGGCTTTAATAATCCAACCTAACAGGGAAGTCTTTAATAAATATGAACAGAATCCACAAGACTATGAAAAGGTTGATTGGTATCCCTTGGAAGAGATTGAAATTCAGGAGACACAGAGATTTTACGAAAGAATTTTCAGTGAGAGCAGCCACTATAAATTGCACAGGACATTCAAACGTAGTCCGCGCTTTTTAGGTATAGAAATCTCAGATAACGATGCGCCATTCCCAATGCGTGCATTGGTTCATCCAGAAATTCGTCTATATCGCCGTATTGAATAACGAAAACTATTGGGATAAAAAGCAAGATAGGATTTACATCAGAGGGGGAGAAAAGCACTTCTTCTGAATTGGAACTATCGCAGCTAAAATTTGATGCAATACTTCAGCAGGAATACCATCAGCGTCAATAATCCTAACTGTCTCTTGAGGATAATAATCTATCATCGGCTCGGTTAGCTGTTTATAAACATCCCATCGGTCGCGAACAACCAATTCGTCGGCATCGTCATGACGATTTTCTTTAAGTGCCCGTCCGCGTATACGTTCAAACATTACTTCTCGATCCTCACAGACCATAAACAGAATCTTTATAACGTTGATATACGGAGATAGTAATTCGGCTTGCGCAATGCTGCGAGGGATACCGTCAAGAACAAGTAGGTCAGTTTCGGGATTATAAACCTTTTCTTCTATTTTAGACCAGACATACTCCTTCCATATTCTAATTGTCGCTTCGTCTGGAACAAACTTACCTTTTGTTGCATATTTATGAAAGAGTTGTCCGTATTCAGAATTTTCATCAAGTTCCCGTAACATATCCCCGCTTGAAATATGAAAAATTCCGGGAACATGTGATAGTAATTTTCCCTGTGTTCCTTTACCGACTCCTGGAGGACCAACCAGTAGAACAGATTGAAAACAGGGGCCCGTCTCCTCAAATAGCGGTTTGTCAGGGAATAGTAACTTCTTCTCCATTGTCATGTTCGTTTTTTCCTCAATCGTCCAATAAATTTTGTGAGATGGGGTTGAGTTTATGCAAGGTAGGTGATATATCAGGGTGCTGGATAGCTATACCCCGAGTAAGTGTTCAAGTATGTAAAAATCTAAACCTTCGTAATCTCTCGCTGTAATAAACTCCTGCTCCACTTTTCTGTCAAACGTCCGCACCTTTTCAAGTAAGTTGAGAAACGTCTTGCGGCTACTCAATAAATGTTTTGTGGAAATTGCGCGCGGCTGTGTCCGCATTACTTTGACATCTAATCCTACAAATTCTCCATTTCTGCCGTACCCATTTTCTTCAAGCACTCGTACCTGATTAAATGCGCGACGTAAATTGGCTGAACCGAACGCTTTATCCTGATCAAATTTTAGCCCGTTCTGATCATTCAGATGCACACTCCAGAGTTTGTTATGATGAAGTGCATAACCCATTTCATCTGATGGTTCAAGACCCGCAAGTATAGCGTGCGCGCTTTCGATGAGTCCACCCACGCGATCAGGGTCTGTGCTTGCATAAGCTAAGCCAATTGCATGTCCAATCGTCGGGATATAAGCAATATCCATCGGCTCATTGGGTTTCGGTTCAATCAAAATCCGAATCTCAGGATCATAATCAAGCAAGACATTAATTGCATCCAGAATCTGACCGACAGCATCTGCTGAACTTTTTGTTTCACGGATATAAGTGCCTTCACGGGCAAGCCACAATACAAAATTTTTACATTCAAGTTCATTGGCAATATCAACACAACGTTTTGAACGTTCAAGAGCGTACTGCCTCTCTTTAACAGAATTTGAGGTAAAAGCCCCATCAATCGTCAAGGGTGATTCCCACAGTCGTGGTGCTATCACTTCAGCCGTCAAACCGTGGTTATCAATTTGTGTTTTCACACTTTTTGCGCGAGATATGAGCTGCGTATGCGTTTTTTCGTCAATATCAGGAACAACATCATCATCATGAAACTGGATTCCAACAAAGCCGAGGTCTCGGTAAAATTCAACTTTTTCATCAAAACTGAACGACTCCCGCACAGGAGGTCCAAAAGGATCAGTCCCCTCGTGTATATTCCAAGGACCAAAAGAAAAACGATATTCTGTAAGCGAATTGGACATCAAATTACTCCGATGATAACTGGTTTGTGTGCGGCAACCCTACTATATGTTTTGTTATTTATCTATATGGTAA
>JAPPMR010000754.1 GCA_028818995.1 Candidatus Poribacteria bacterium
GGCGTAACATGGGAATTCGTTGGTCCTTGTCCAAAAGGTTATACGCGAGAACTTATGATAACGGATGATGCCTTCTATCTCTGCCTTGGTCACGGTATATTCCGGTCGGATGATGCTGGCAATTCGTGGGAGGCTATAAGTGATGGTTTGGACAGCCGTTTGGCAAACCATTCTGGGGTTCATTCATTACGAACAAGTCAAGGCACTCTGTTTGTAATGACAGATCTCGGACTCTATCGTCTTGAGGCAAACACTTGGAAACACTTACGATTACCAGTAGATGAAGTCATGCATGTTGGTTCCTTAGCGATATATGAGGACGAAATCTATGTCATGGCATCAGTGAATATTTTAAGGTTCTATGGAGCATCCGAAGATATTTGGAAGCGACTGTGGAAGGATGAGATACGTTCGTGGTGGATTTTTAGATCAACTGATGGTGGTGATTCATGGAAGGACATAACACCTATGGATACCTGGGGCCTAATGGGTAGGGGGCCAAGTCTTACGCTGTTGGCTGCAGATGGGACACTCTTGGCAATCGGGAATGATGACGGCATGGTAGCACGCTCAGTTGATTGTGGCGACACTTGGACATCTATGGAATCTTCAGGTATTTCTCCTATGCAGTTCAGTGTGCGCTGTGCTGTAGTTTTGGATGGAAGCACGTTTTATACCGGTGGCAGCAGTGGGATTCATCGTTCAACCGATGCTGGTAAAACGTGGCATCGCTTTCATACTGGACTGGAAAGTCGTGTTGATAATTTAGTCAGTTTCGTGGCAGATCAGGCACCAAACGAGTCTGCAGCACTTTATGCCAGCGTGGGTAAACATCTCGTCAAATCGAACGATGGTGGGACATCGTGGGATGCTGTCAGCTTGGAAGTGAACCCCAAAGAACGCCTACACCAAAAGCAACAACCGGAAATTGTACAGATAGAGAGAGCCAATGGTGTTCTCTATGCAAAAGGAATTCAAAGAGTTTGTGAAACCGCTATATTTCAATTGTCTTCTGATGGCAATGTGCTCAGTCTTGTTAAAGATGTTCCGCCTTCTTTCAGTTCGGCTGGATTGATGCACAGGATACTAAAAGGGAAGCATTTTATCTTTAGAGACAAACGACGGTCAGGTCCGGAACTCCGAATTGGTTTTTCTGGTGTGTCTGGTTCTCTATTGGATGAGTTATCAAAAACCGTTGACTTTGGGGCAGACCGTTTCTTTGAAAGGTTGATAGAGGTACAAACAGACCCTCCACTGGTATATGAATTAATATGGGAAGGATTGTGGGGAAGTTTTGCCGTCAACGATGATACGTTTTACATGGAATATAACTATAAACTGTTCCGATGGAAACCTGGGAATTCAGAATGGCACGACACTGGTGTAGAGGAAACTGGTGAACTCTCGCGTGAGACGTTGTGGAGAAGTTTTAAAATCGCTGTGTCGGATGGAACCGTCTATGTCGGTAAACGGGATGGACATCTTTTGCAATCGCTTGATGACGGCGACAGTTGGAACGACATCACATTAAGTCTTCCGCTGTCTGTTGAACACTTCAAGGAGATAGTCTTTGTGGGTTCAACGGTTTACGTCGCGACAGATAAAGGCGTTTTCAATTCAAAAGACGGTACTATCTGGAGTCTACTTACCAATGAAGTGGAAAAGTCTGTTATCGTCAAGTCGTTAGCTACAGCGGGAAATTCCGTTTATGGGGCTAACGATGAAGGCATCTATCACCTACAAAGTGATACAAACACTTGGAAACAAGTTGCGCCGGAAATTTCAGGCGTTTTAACGTCTCTCGTTGTTGATGAAGACACCTTTTACGTTGGCACTGAACACCGCGGTGTACTTCGTTTTGAACGTTCAGTATAAGTCTATGACAACACTTTGGCTAATTATCCAGCGAGAATTTGTCTCAAATGTGCTGACCTCCCGGTTCATGATCGGTTTTGTCGTCTGCTTGATTTCGACTGCTGCTGCCATTTTTGTTCAGGTTGCGGATTACGAAAAACGATTAGCTGCGTATCACGTTGCCGTTCAAGAACATCAAGACGAGACGCGAACATGGGACCTCTATAGCCAAATCAATCCTAAAGTACACAGAAAACCGAACCCGCTTAGCATTTTTAACGTGGGAATGGAAAAATCTGGTGCGGATATGGTAAGTATTGACCTCGCAACCCCTATTTGGGAGAAAGAAGCGCAGAAACAGGGTTCGGATAACCCTTTCCTCTCAATTTTCCTTTCTGTTGATGTCATTTTTGTTTTCAAAATCGTGCTGAGTGCCTTGGCAATCCTGTTCGCTTACAACACGATTTCAGGAGAGAGGGAAGATGGCACATTGAAACTGGTATTATCCAATCCGGTTCCGAGAGATAGACTTATACTTGGGAAATATCTTGGTGGTATGTTGTCGCTGTTTCCGATTGTAGTGATTAGTTTTGTCGTCGGACTCGTTATCGCGGTCGCTTCTCCCACGATTACTTTCAATGGCAGTGATTTACTACGCCTCGTCATAGTACTCATTGTCTCACTGTTATATGTGTCAGTCTGTTATCTTTTAGGATTGCTCTTATCTGTATGGACAAAGGCTGCAGCGACTACATTGATCCTCTCAATGTTTATTTGGGGAATTCTGACGATTGTTCACTCAAATATAGCAACCTTTGCAGTCGCGAAATTCCCTCCGCATAAACTTCAACCCGAAAAAGAAGCACGGCAACAAGTTGAAAAGATATGGGAAAACTTCAAAGCGGAACGGGATACCTATATTCTCAAAACGTGGGGATATAAATACCCAGTAAGCGCAATTTCTCAGGAGGGAGCACTCTCAATACAGATTACCATGAGTTCGCCATGGGAGCTTGGGTTTAAAGAGTTCTACACCATTAAACCGATTCGCAATGCAAATGTCTCCAAATTTCAGGAGGTATTAGGTTATCAAGAACCCCTCCGTATTGATTATGCTAATAAAGCTGAAGAACTTCTCAAACGGAGGGAGGAAATTAGCGAAAGAAACGCGCAACTTGCCAGAGATATTTCCCGGATTTCTTTCGCGGATGCATACCGCTTTGCAGTTGGGACGATAACCGGTACAGACCGGGAAAGTTACAACGATTTTATGGCTCAAACGAGGCGTTATAAACGTCAAATTGTTGATTTCCTTGCTGGTAAAAACGCGTTTTCTGAGCGGGCATGGTTTTCAAGCGATAAGGGGACGGCAGAATTTATAGACATGCCCGTTTTTCAGCACCGATATAACTCTATTTCTGAGAGTTTCTCTCGCGCATTAGGCGACATCTTTATTCTGTTAGCGTGGAATGTCATCCTGTTTATGGGAGCATACCTATCGTTCCTTCGGTATGATATGAGTTAAAAAGGAGGGTTATCGGTTAATAGTTGTCAGTTTTCAGTTATCAGTCACAAGAGGTTTCTGGTAACAATTCACCACCCCTGGAATATTCCAAGGTGGAGAGATTGTTACAATACATATCTTAACTGAAAACCGATAACTGATAACTGAAAACTATTAAAAATGATTTGGCACATTGCGAAGAAAGAGATACATCACAATCTCACGACGTTACGGTTCGTCTTGATGATAATTCTTCTGCCTGTCCTGATGGTGGCGAACGCGCTCATATACGGATTCGGTAATACCGGATATACGGAAGAAATCTACGATTATAATCGTAAAGTGACACAGAGACTGGCCCATATTGAGAGATTCGCTTCAGAAGGTTTAGGGAAATTGGCAATGATGGGCCCCGGAGAAATACCGAAGCACCCAAGCCAGTTAAAATTTTGTGCCGATGGAGCTGATGAGTCGATACCGCGTTCTATCACAATAGCAGACCGCACAAACTACGGCAGAGGCGGAAACGAGGGGGAAGCATATAGATGGCGAGAGATGTGGTCCTTGGAATATCTACCTTCAAATCATAGCGGTGACGCAACCACACTCATCAAAATTGACTGGGTCTTTATCGGCATTTTCATGAGTTTTTTTGTTATTTTATTCACCTTTGATGCCATTGCTGGGGAACGCGTTCAAGGGACACTGAGTCTAATGATGTCCAATCCAATCCCTCGTGGACAGGTATTATTAGCAAAATACTTAGGAACATTTTTCACGCTTATGCTCCCACTCACAATCGGTATCCTGATGAACCTGTTAATCATATATCTTTCAGGGAATATTCCTTTTCATTTGGGTGATTGGCTACGAATTTTGGGAATGGTAGGGCTTTTTGCGTTGCATATCTCTATCTTTATTTTTTTAGGGTTGTTTTTCTCCAGTTGGGTATCAAATGCTATAACCAGTTTAGTCTGGCTTCTATTAAGTTGGGTATGTTTGGCGTTTATTTTTCCAAGCCTGCTCGGTATTTTTGTTGGTACTCTTGATCCGATTCCATCAATAGAGGTAATTTCATCGCGTAGACAAACCCAATTGGCAAACATTGAAAATGAATTTCGTCCTTTGGAAATGTCGCAATCAAGCAAGTTAAAACAGGCACCCTCTCCCGATAATCCCTTGGCTACACGTCGTTGGGCTGCCTATCTTACATCCATTGGGGAAACGAAAACCCATATAGCGGATAGGCATGTAGACCAGCAATTTAGACAAGTCCGACTCGCCCGCGAACTCACCCAAATCTCGCCAACAGCATGTTTTCAATACGCGATGGAGGGGTTCGCAAACTCAGGGATTACCAGCTATATGAATTTTGTCCAACAGGTTCGCCGCTATAGACAAACGTTTTTAAATTTCATAAAATCAGAGGATAGCGGCGACCCGGATAGCCTTCATATTTATTTTGTGAGAGAGGGTTTGTCTCAGAAACCAGTAGATCCAGACGCTGTGCCACGGTTTGAAGAGCATATTTCGTATCAAAGCGTCCTTTTTCCTACCGCACTGTTAATTCTTTTTAATGTCCTATTCTTTACTGCAGCCCAGCTGTCCTTTCTCAGATGTGATCTGAAATAATAGTAACAATAACAGAACTTGCGCAAAAACGAATCGTACGTTAAAATTAACGAGTATCATCGTTAATAAACGCTCAATAAATTGTGCTACTACAAATGCTGGAATGTTTAAAAACGGGAAAAATGCGTAAGTCCTAAATAATTGTAGTATTACCGCATTTTCAGTGTGGAAGACTGATCTTTCAGGTTTGGGATGAAAACGCCATTCCGATTCCACTCAGCAGATGTAGCGACTGCTTCAAACGAGGCAGGTGGAATTCGCTACCAAATGGCGTTCTTGAAAACGCCATTCCGATTCCACTCGGCAGATGTAGCGACTGCCTCAAACGAGGCAGATGAAATTCGCTACCAAATGGCGCTCCTGAAAACGCCATTCCGATTCCACTCGGCAGATGTAGCGACTGCCTCAAACGAGGC
>JAPPMR010000110.1 GCA_028818995.1 Candidatus Poribacteria bacterium
CCTAATACCTACGCAAATTAGATAGGATTGTCTTGGCGGATCCGGAGATTCGCCTTACGTTTATCAGGGAGCTGTGGACGGAACCAAATCCGTCTTAAAAGTGGATGCTACCTGCTTTATAGCTTCTACGACTTCATCAATAATTTCTTCTGCAACAACGATCTCAATTTTCAACTTTGGCACAAAATCAAACACATGTTCGTTATCGCGATAGAGTTCGGTATACCTACGGCTCCGTCTGAATCCGCGAACTTCACTCACTCTCATTCTCCGGACACCGACATTACTAAGAGCTTCCTTGACTTCTTCCAGTTTGAAGGGGCGAATAATACACTCTATTTTTCTCATGAGATTCTCCTAATATCAACGCAAATGAAAGAGGTGTCTTAACGGATACTGAGATTCTCCTTAAGTTTCATAAGATTGTAGCGGACAGATATAAGATTCGTCTTTACAATAGACTGAGGCATCAAATTAACGCGTTTTCTTTCTATGATTTAAGATAAATGTATTTGCTGGATGTTATCCTTTGCAATACACATGAAAATCAACATTCGCGCTGATACGATGCCTCAATTTCGGGTTCTTGTCCACAATGTTCATTAGAACCTATCTCATGATAGAAATAGGTCTAAATATCGTGATAGAGGAAGAATTCATACGGGTGCGGCCGCATGTTAATAGCGTCTACCTCATTTTCGCGTTTGTAATCAATCCAAACATCAAGCACATCTTCAGTAAACACATCACCCTTGAGAAGATATTCATGGTCATCTTCAAGCGCATCAAGTGCGTCACCGAGAGAAACTGGCGTGGATTCAATATCGTCAAGTTCCTCTGGTTCAAGGTCGTAGAGGTCTTTATCCAAAGGATCGCCAGGATGGATTCGGTTCTGAATTCCGTCAAGTCCAGCCATCATCAACGCGCTAAATGCAAGATATGGGTTACATGATGGGTCTGGGGTTCGGAATTCTACCCGTTTCGCTTTTTCACTCTTAGAATATACAGGAATCCGGACGCATGCGCTTCTATTTCTTTGCGAATAAGCGATATTGACTGGTGCTTCATACCCTGGGACCAATCTTTTATAAGAATTGGTTGTCGGGGCAATGATCGCACATAATGAACGTGCATGTGCAAGTAAACCACCGATGTAATAAAGTGCAGTCTCACTCAGCAGTGAGTAGCCTTGCGGATCAAAAAAGACGTTCTTTCCATCTTTCCATAAACTTGTGTGCACGTGCATCCCTGAACCGTTGTCTTGGAAAAGCGGTTTCGGCATGAAAGTGGCTACCAAATTGTGAGAACGCGCAATATTTTTGATGATGTATTTATACAACGCAATTTTATCGCCGGTATCTGTAAGCGTTCCATAGCGTATGTCAATTTCACCTTGTCCCGCAGTTCCGACCTCGTGGTGATGTACTTCTACATCAACGCCGGATTCTATAAGCTTAAGACAGATTTCAGAACGGATGTCTTGGAGTGTGTCTGATGGCGGAACGGGGAAATAGCCCTCTTTATAGCGAGGCTTGTAACCAAGGTTAGGATTTTCTTCCCTACCGGAATTCCAACTTCCTTCAACGGAATCAACATGATAAAATCCCGAATTCTGGGTTTGCCCGTAGCGAATATCGTTCAATAGATAGAATTCTGCTTCAGGTCCCCAATAACTAATATCAGCGATACCTGTGGACTGAAGATACGCCTCCGCCTTCTGTGCAATATGCCGTACGTCGCGAGTGTAATTTTCCAAAGTAATTGGATCTTTGATATTACACGTAATGCTTAACGTCGGCACTTGACAGACTGGATCAACCAGTGCTGTTGAAGGATCAGGAAAGAGCAACATATCGCTCTCGTTAATGGCTTGAAAACCACGGATACTTGACCCATCAAAACCGATTCCTTCTTCAAACAGGTCTTCGCTCAATTCATCAACCATAATGGAGAAGTGCTGCCACATCCCTGGTAGGTCCATGAATTTGAGGTCAACTATCTTAATATTTTTTTCTTTTGCAAGTGCAACCACCTCACTTGGTGTCATTCGCATTTCCTCCTAAGTGGATCAAATATAGTAATTATAACTCGTAATGTGTCATCATATCGGTGCGCAACTTATATAATATTCCACAAGAATTCTTATGAAAAACTATGCAAAGTCTATGCCAATTTTGTAACCTTGCTTCAGTTCTGGCATTCTAAAACACGCCGACGACGACAAAATCACACAGAGCATAGAAAGAAGCCACGTAATTAAACATTGATAATTAAAGTCTCTATGAGAAAATATGTAGAAAAGGACTACGAAATATGCTAAATTATTAGGCATAGAATTGCCCAAAATTTCAGCAGAATTACGATTCTTTCTATTTTTTTAATTCAACATCTTCAGCAAAACGACTCATTTCAGGGCCATCTTGCCCAGCATATTTATTCGCTGGTTTCAATCGGTAAGGCATACTTGATGGTGATGAAAGTTGTTCAAAGGTAAAGGCACAAATCCGCATACCTGGATAGAGTTTGACAGGCATCCGTCCGAGATTGCCAAGTTCCAGAGTAGCGTTCCCAACCCACCCCGGATCGAACAGCCCCGCGGTACTGTGAACGATAATACCGAGTCTACCGAGACTGCTTCTGCCTTCAAGCCTCGCCATCACGTCGTCTGCTAATTCCAGTTTTTCATGTGTAGCGGCGAGAACAAACTCACCTGGTTGCATCGTAAATGCCTCACCATCAGGCACATCAACTTCCCGCATGAGATCATCAGCATCGACCTTTTCCTTCAAATCAATAAACGGATATTTGCTATGCTCAAAAACGCGAAAGGTGTTGCCCAATCTGAAATCAATTGAACAACTTCCCCATTGTGTTTCTAAATCTGGCTCAGGGGTGATCTTAATTTTTCCTTTGCTTATATATTGACGAATATCTACATCTGATAAAATCATAATTTAATACTACCATAATTTTGCAAAGATGTCACGTTTTTTATAGTTTCGTTTTGTTCACACAAATTCGGAAGGTTGATCCTATTCTTCCCAATCTTCTGGAGAAAGGCCGCGATAGGCATAATCAAGAAGAGTAACGGGATGCATCGCTTTCATATTTAATCCGTGTTTTTGGATACCGAGTTGGATCTGGAGTAAACATCCAGGATTTCCAGTTGCGACAATATCCGCGTCAGTTTCGGCGATGTGCTCCATTTTCCGTTCCAAAATCTCCTGTGAAAGTTCTGGTTGCGTGATGTTATAGATACCCGCACTCCCACAACACCATTCGGATTCTGTCAACTCAATTAGTTCAAGTCCCGGTATCGTTTGCAAGACTTTTCGGGGTTGTGATTTCACACGTTGCCCGTGTAGGAGGTGGCACGGTTCATCGTACGTGACTCGTTGTTGAATCTCGCCTTTTGGTGGGACCATCTCAATTTCGGCTAAAAACTCACTGATGTCTCGCATTTTGTGGCTAAAATTTTCAGCTTTCTCCGCGTAAACTGTATCATTTTCAAGAAGTGGCTCATATTCCTTGAGCGTTGCCCCACAACCAGCAGAGTTTATGATGATTGCGTCTAAATTCTCGTTCTCAAACGCATCTATGTTCTGTTTAGCGAGGTCTGATGCGACATCGCGCGCGCCGTTATGTAGGTGTAGTGCACCACAGCAGGTCTGCCTGCGTGGTGTGATAACTTCACATCCGTTTTGTGCTAACACGCGAATAGTTGCCAAATTTGTCTCAGTAAAAACCTGATTCATGATACACCCAGGAATAAAACCGACGCGAAATCGTGTCTCCCCTTCCGCTGGTGTGATGTCACGTATTGTATATTTGAGACGTGGCGGCGGAATTTTTGGTAGCATGGACTCCATCTTCCCGAGTTGTCCCATCAGTTTAAGAATTCCTGTTTTCTGAACTAACCAGCGAAGACCAAGTCTTTGATAGAGCCACATCAATTCAAAAATGAGGTCTAACCGTTCTTTATTTGGCAGAATTTGCTTGAAGACGAGATTGGTCCAGAATCGGTAACTTGCAGACCGATGTGCGTTTTGTTCATAAATGGCACGCGCCTGTTCCAGAAGTTCACCGAAGTGAACACCAGAAGGACAAGCGGTCTCACAGGCACGACAATCTAAACACCGATAGATGTATTCTGCCCACTCTTCGTTAAGGGGCGTGGCATCTTGCGGTTTGAATGCACTCCCCATGAGATATAATCTTCCTCTGGGGGAATCGGTTTCTAATCCTAATTCTCGGTAAGTTGGACAGGTAGGTAGGCAAAGACCACAGTGTGTACAGGCATCCCATTTTTTCCAACTGAAGGTCTCCATGCCGATTAGCGGTTGTGTTTGTTGGGTGGACATATAAAGTTTATTACGTTGGCGTTATTTCTTTTCAATTATTTGATTACAGTCTATTTCATAAATCGTAGGAGGGCTTCTAAGCCCGATTTATTATCCAAAGGTAGGCGCGTTTTGTAAACGCGCCGAGACCAGACCTAAGACGACATAAACGGCGCGTTTACATGAAGATTAAGAAAATATTTCGGTAATTCTAATTTTACCCAAACCCGGTAGGTGCGGTTTCTAACCGCACCGGATATTTCTCCAAATTACCGAATTAATAAATTAATCCTCATCAAAACGCGCCTACCAGGGGGTGGAGGACTTTGTATACCTCAAACTTTAAAATCCGAACTGCATTTTACCCAACCAGACTATGTTATCGGTGAAATCTTTCCAAAATTGCATGGGTAAACCAAAGCAGGACTAACACAATCAAGCCAATTGTGGCAAATATCATGCCTTTGGAACTGACTGTCCCAACGAAACTTTTCTTGATATTATTCCTTCTGCTTTCGTTAATCTTGTCCGCAAGCATCCGTTTTTCGTATTTTGTCAAATTTTTCTTTTGTGTAGGCAATAGGTCTGAGGGATTCCGTCTATAAATTCCGCTTTTCCATTTTCTGTATAGAATGCGAAAAACTATTACACATCCCACAGTTCCGAATAAGATGGCTACACCAATAAGCATATCTGTTATAGGGAGAAAGTTAACAGGATCGGTTGGATGAGGTCTGTCCGGTGCGGCGTATAAAGTCTCGCTTATGATGAAAACCGCATGCATAGTTTCCATTGTCACGCCCCAGTGATGATTTTGGTTATCCCTTCATTCAAACTACCGGATCGATACCCTTGCAGATCAAGTGTAACGTGGGCGTACCCGAGCGTTTTAAAGTGTGCGCTAATTTGGCTTCGCGTTTCTTGATGTTGCAATAACGAAATTTCTTCTGTGTCAAGTTCAATTCGGGCAAGTTCACCGTGATGACGAACGCGGAATTGTCGAATGCCTAAATCGTAAAGGAATTGTTCTGCAGCATCAACTTGACTCAGCAATTC